>JAGHSY010000044.1 GCA_018065615.1 Candidatus Colenecus caballi
TAAGACTAATTTCAACGATGTCAAAGATCAATTTGATCCCCTCATTCCGGGGTTATTTGATTAATTTATAAACTCGTCCCATTTTAACGGGACACTAATGAGATCATCTATAAAATCATTATCTATATTTGAATATGAAATTGTGTGTCCAAGGTCATACTCATAGTCTTGTAATAATCTATAAGTGGAAATATAGTCTGTTCTGGTCCGCTTTTCTCTCTCCGTCCCCTTGCCTTCATATAACCACTTACGATAGTCTTCAACAAGGGAATCCTGAATAATGGGAGAACCATCAACTCTTTTTCTTACGGATTGATTGGTGAACATTATTTCCGTAATCTTTCTGTCAATGTCCTTCTTGTACAGATTGTCATTCTCTCCTATTGACGGAAGAATGCTCTTCATAGCTTGATTGAGAAGGACTAGCGTGTTGTTGATTTTTTCAGCAACTTCGCCCGCGTTTGAAAAACCAGGTACTTCCTTCAACATATAGGAAGCAACCAACAATGCATTTTCCGGTACTTTTTCCAATGGATACCGAAAGGTTCTTCCATGGTACTGGATGGTGGCTTTTACATATCCATCTTTCCAAGACAAGTGGAACATTTTTTCTAGTTTGAATTTCATCTTTTCTTCTTGATTTATGTCTATTAATATTCTATCCCAAACAACCCAAAACGATTATTTGAGGTCCGAAATTTTTTCGGAGTTTTGCTCAAATCACGAAGAATAAGATGAAAAGACATTGAAACCCGATGCAATCAATTATCAAGCCAGACAACGTTCTAGCTTGATATTTTGCATCAGGAGACATTAGAAAGGTAGTAAATGAAATTCTATGGCCAGTCCAGTCACCCCGACTGAAGCAAATGTGGTAGATGCTTGATATACAGGCATCTATCACTGTTTTTAGAGGTGGGCTTCTCTGCATTTTTCTCTGCACATCTATTTTGGGCGTTTTGTGTATCGAGGTTTTCCCTGGTCACGATAGGCCGGAATGGGAAGCATTTAATCCAATAGAAGCCTGCGCTGACGCATATTTGGCAGGTTAAAGAATTCATGGAACACAAAATGCCTGTATTTTGTTCCAGTATTCCGGTTTCCGAAATGGCACCCTGCTCACAAGGCTTCTGAGGCACATGGCTTCTGCGTAACCGTATTCCTTGAACAAATAACGGTGCTTTTTTGTTCAAAGTCTGCTTTGGGGACACCGACTTTGGAAATGGCATCCCGCTCACAGGGCTTCTGAGGCATATAGCTTCTGCGTAACCGTATTCCATGAACAAATAACGGCACCTTTTTGTTCAATGATTGCTTTGGGGACACTGGACTTTGGAAATGCAACTCTGTCCACAGGGCTTCTGAGCGGCATAGAGGAATGAGCCTCCAGTCTGTCGGCGCAGAATACGCTGAAACCTGCGCCGAGAATTACAACCGCACTTGGATAGCCGTACCCCAATACTGGCACATGTGAAACAGGCTTTAGAGATGGCGTTCGGGATTCTTGGAACCAGGATGCCGCAGTCTCTGTTCCAGCAGGGGGAGGGAACGCTCTTTTTACCGTTACAGCCAAGGATGGAGCAGGTGCTGATATTCATGCTGCCCTGGACTGGTCCGACCTTACAGTTTTAAAGGAGCGTGACGCATCAGAACCATTTTTTCACAACCGGCACTTGGGTTCGCTGTAAGTTTTGTATCTTCGCGCATTATGAGCATATATGTGATTTGCGGCGCGGTGCTGGTCATTCTTACGGTCATCTACTACATTGACCAGAGGACAAAAGCGGCGGGAAAAGACAATAACAACGCACCTGAAAACGTTAGTCATCAGACGGCTGACGGCGAATGCTGCGGCAAGCATGCGGTGTGTGAAAAGCAGAAACTGGCAGAGGCCAGGATGCGTGCTGCCCAGTATTTTGATGATGAGGAGCTGGACCGCTACAAAGGGCGCACATCGGACTCTTATGACGACACTGAGGTTGAGGAATTCCGGTACGTCATGTACACCATGGAGCAGAATGAAGTGCGTGAATGGATGGAATGCCTGCAGGCGCGTGATGTGGAACTGCCGGACCAGCTGAAGGATGAAGCCTGGTCAATGATGAATGGAATATGAAATGCAATGGTCTGTTTTTCAGCATGGGAGTGTTGCTGCTGACTGCAGTGACAGCATGTTCCACGCAGAAAAATACGGCCGCATCACGGTTTTACCAGTCAACTGTAACAAGATATAACGTTTATTTCAACGGCAATGAAGCCTTCAAGAAAGGCTATGAGGCCCAGGAAAAGGCAAAGAAGGACAACCTGCAGGAAGTCATTGACATGTTTCCGGTCAGTGATGAGAAAGTCCACGCCACCGGCAAGACCAATTTTGACGTGGCCATTGAAAAAGCCAAGAAAAGCATCAAGCTCCACTCCATAACTGAAAAGCCCAAGAAGAAGAAAGGCACTCCGACCGAAGCTGAAAAACGCTGGATGGAGAAGAAGGAATACAATCCTTTCTTATGGAAAGCATGGTTCCTGATGGCCGACGCCCAGATGCAGGAGGGAGAATTCATTGAAGCGGCCAGCACCTATTCATACATGACGAAACTGTACTTTGACGAGCCTGAAATTGTGGCCGAGGCACAGTACAAGATGGCGCAGTGCTATTCAGAGCTTGGCTGGAACTATGAGTCCGATGAACTGTTCCAGCGCGCCGGACAGACAAGGACAGACATGACACGCCAGATGGACTACAAGGCCCGCATGGCGTCACACCTGCTGCAGCAGGAAAGATATGACGAATGCATTCCGCTGCTTGAAGAAGTGGCCGGCCGCAAGGGTGCGGGCAAGACGCAGCGCATCCGTGAAGCTTATCTGCTGGCACAGCTGTACAAGGCCACAGGTCAGAATGACAAGGCATACCAGGCTTTCGGTAAGGTCATCCGCATGAGTCCGCCCTACAACATCGAATTCTATGCACGCATACAGCAGACTGAGACAATGGCTCAGAACAGCAGTGTGAACAAGATAATGAAGAAGCTCAAGCGCATGGAACGTGACCCGTCCAACAAGGACAACCTTGACCAGGTGTATTACGCAATGGGAAACATCCATCTGCTTCGTGGAGACACCGCGACCGCACTTGGACTCTACAATGAAGGCGTTGACAAGACTGACAGGAACAGTCTGGAAAAAGGTGTCCTGCTTCTGACAATGGCTGACCTGTACTGGAACATGGCAGACTATGCCAATGCCAGCCGTTGCTATTCAAAGGCTATTGGAATGACAGACAAGTCAAACAAGGATTATGAGACAATAAAGCTCAGGTCCGAAGTACTTGAGGATCTTGTCGGATACGTCAGCACTGTCACACTGCAGGACAGCCTGCAGCACCTTGCCACCCTGCCCGATGACGAACTGGACAGAATCATTGACCGCCTTATCCTTGAATATGAGGAGCAGGAACGTCTTGAAGAGGAAAAGCTGAAACAGGAAGCCAGAGATGAGGCTCACAGAAATGACATGAGCAGCCTGTCTGTAGAGGAAAAGCCCGAAGATGACGGCAGCTGGTATTTCTACAATGAGAAGATTGTGGAACTTGGACGGAAGGAATTCCGGAAGACATGGGGCAACCGTG
This sequence comes from Candidatus Colenecus caballi, assembly GCA_018065615.1. Classification (GTDB taxonomy): domain Bacteria; phylum Bacteroidota; class Bacteroidia; order Bacteroidales; family Bacteroidaceae; genus Colenecus; species Colenecus caballi. The sequence continues at coordinate 3,623 of JAGHSY010000044.1, forward strand.
TTCTGGAAGATGACTGGCGCAGGACCAACAAGACTGTCCTTGAAACAGACAGGGACAATGCACCGCTGCCGGCCGATTCCGCACTGTTCATACCCGGTGACTCGCTGGACCTGGCATCGGACTCCTTGTCCGCCCTGTCTGAAGACCCGCACAACCGCCAGTACTACATCAAGCAGATACCTTTCACCCCGGAAGCCATAGAGCAGTCCGACAAGCTCATTTCAAGAGCGCTGCTGGGTGCCGGAATCATTTACAAGGACCGCCTGACGGAATATCGTGACGCGGAAAAGGCGCTTACAAGAATAACCGCAGACTACCCTGAGGCCGATGAGGCCGATGAAGCCATGTACAACCTGTATCTCATGTACTCGCTATGGGGCAGGACTGTCCAGGCTGACAGCTGCAAGGCGCGCATGCAGAGACTGTATCCGGAAAGCGACTACACCATGATGGTGTGCGACCCCGACTACATTGACAATGCCAAATACGGCAAACACCGTGAGGACTCCCTTTATGTCGAGGCCTTCACCGCTTTCCGTGCCGGTGACACGCTGCTGGTACGCAAGGACTGCAACGTTTCAGCCTCAAGATACCCCAAAGGCCGTAACCGCGCAAAATTCATGTTCCTTGAGGCAACGCTCAGTCTGGAAGCCGGCAACACTGACGCATTCATGGCTGCGCTCAAGGAACTGGTCAGCAAGTATCCCAAAGAGGACATAAGCCAGTTTGCGGGACTGATTGCCACCGGCATACAGAACGGACGCATACTGCAATCCACACAGTTTGCATCGATCTGGGACAGACGCAACGGCACCGCAGACCATACAGCCAGGGCCGACAGTCTGCTGCCGCAGTTCTCTGATGACCGTTACCAGCCGTTCATGTTCCTTCTGGCCTATCCTGAAGGCGAACTCAATGAGAACCAGCTGCTGTTTGAAATAGCCCGATACAATTTCAGCAACTACATGATGCGTGGCTTTGACCTGAGTTTCATGAAGGAACAGGGTATAGGCATGCTGAAAGTATCGGAATTCATGAACTTTGATGAAGCGTTTGTCTATAGCCGGAATCTTTACAGTGATGCCGGAATGGCTGAAAAGCTGAGCGGCATCAAGGCCGTAATCATAACTGAAAAGAATCTGGAGACACTGCTTGAATATTACAGCTTCAATGACTGGCAGGAATTCTATGAAGAGCATTTCCTGAACATTCCGGAATTTGAACTGGACGCATCAACACTGTTTGAAGAACCTGACAATGGAGAATAAGAACGGAACGCTGCTTTGGGTCGATGATGAGATAGACCTGCTCAGGGCCCACATACTGTTCCTTGAAAACAAGGGATATGAGGTTGACACTGTGACCAACGGTCATGATGCTCTGGACATGGTCCGCGCCAAGGCGTATGACCTTGTGCTGCTTGACGAACACATGGTAGGCATGAGCGGCCTGGAGACCCTTGCCAGAATCAAGGAAATGAACCCGAACATTCCCGTGGTCATGGTCACCAAGAGTGAGGAGGAGAACATCATGGACCAGGCCATAGGCTCAAAGATTGCCGACTACCTTATCAAGCCTGTCCACCCCAACCAGATACTGCTGTCGCTTAAGAAGAACATTCACAAGCGTGACATTGTGACGACCGAGACCAACCGCAACTACCAGCAGAACTTTGGCCGTCTGAGCATGCAGATCAATGACTCCATGACTGCATCGGACTGGATTGAGGTTTACCGCCAGCTGGTCTATTGGGAACTTGAGCTGAAGGAGGCCGACAGCTCCATGCATGAAATGCTGACCATGCAGAAACATGAGGCCAACGCCGCATTCGCCAAGTTCATAAAGCGCAGCTACATGGACTGGATGACTGACCGTGAAAAGAGTCCGACAATGAGCCCGGACCTGTTCAAGAAGTTCATATTCCCAGCCCTGGATGCCGGTGAGAAGCCATTCCTGATTGTGATGGACAATTTCCGTTATGACCAGTGGCGTGTGCTCAGCGCCGAACTGGCGGACCTGTTCACCTTTGACGAACAGCTGTACTACAGCATTCTGCCCACCGCCACACAGTATTCCAGAAACGCCATATTCTCAGGACTCATGCCCAACATGATAAGCCGCATGTTCCCTGACCTTTGGGTCGATGAGGATTCAGAAGAGGGCAAGAACCTGAACGAGGCCCCGCTCATAGGGACTCACATTGAACGCTACCGCCGCAAGGACAGCTTCTCATACAGCAAGATCAATGATTCTGCCGCAGCCGACAAGCTTCTGGGACAGATGAGAGGACTGCTGCAGAATGACCTGAACGTCATTGTCATAAATTTCATAGACATACTGTCACACGCCAAGACTGATTCCCGCATGATGCGTGAACTGGCCCAGGACGAGGCCGCCTACCGCAGTCTTATCCTGTCTTGGTTCCGCCATTCGTCAATCAGGGAGCTGTTCCGCGCCATTGCCGCTACAGGCCGCAAGGTCATGATTACCACGGACCACGGCAGCATTCTGGTGGACCACGCCGTCAAGATTGCCGGTGACCGCACCACCAACACCAACCTGCGCTACAAGCTTGGCAAGAACCTGGGCTTCAACCCCAAGGACGTATTCGAGATATCGGACCCCGTCAAGGCCCAACTGCCGGCACCTGGTGTCAGCACGTCATACATATTCTGCACTGAAGGCGACTATTTTGTCTATCAGAACAATTTCAACAACTACGCGTCATATTACAGGGAAACTTTCCAACACGGAGGCATTTCCCTTGAAGAAATGATAATTCCTTTCATAACTTTGCAACCCAAAAGGAAATAAGATGGCAACAATTACAATATCTAATCTGGACAGCATTGGCAAGGCTGCCCGTGAATTCATGGCCCAGATGGGCGATGACACCGTATTTGCCTTCTACGGCAAGATGGGTGCCGGCAAGACCACATTCATAAAGGCCCTGTGCAAGGAACTGGGCGTGGAGGATGAAGTCAACTCCCCCACTTTCGCCATTATAAACGAATACCGTTCCGCCACGACCGCCGAACTCATCTACCACTTTGACTTCTACCGCATAAAGAAGATTGAAGAGGTCTATGACCTTGGGTATGAGGACTATTTCTACAGTGGTGCCCTGTGTTTCATTGAATGGCCCGAACTGGTCGAAGAACTGCTGCCGCTTGACGCAAAAAAAGTGACCATCGCCGAAAACAGCGATGGTTCACGTACAATCAGCATGTAAGGCGGTTCTCAACCCAGAGAATCCACGTAGTCGGCTTCGGCCTGGACAATGAGAATGATTTCATCGGCCGGGAAGGAGCCTATCTTGTCATGCTTGGCTTCCTTGATTATGTATTCCACAATCCTGTCATTGTCAATGTCAATGAAGCCGTCCTTGTCTGGTTCCTGATCCAGGACGCCGCTTGTGGTAAAATAGTCGTTAATGACATCAAGTATATAATACAGGGTGTCATCATCGTACTTTTCCTTCAGTTCCTGAGGCAGAGCGTTCTTGATGTATTCAACGGTCTTCTGATCGTCAATGTCATCTTCAAGGAATTCGTCGTTTGCCATGACTTACAGCATTGAGTTGATCTTTTCCTGATAGACGTTTTTGCCGGCAATGCCAACAAGGCGGTCAATTTCCTTGCCGTCCCTGATGAACACCACTGTAGGCACGTTCATGATTCCGAACTTGTCGGTCATGTCAGTGTTCTCCTCAATGTCACACTTTCCGATTGACACCTTTCCGTCATATTCGGCGGCCAGTTCCTCAATCATGGGGGCCAGACGCTTGCATGGTCCGCACCATGTTGCCCAGAAGTCAACAACCACAGGCTTTCCCTGTGCTACGACAGAATCAAAGTTCTGATCTGTAATTTCCAGTTCCATAAATAACTATTGATTGAATAATAATTGAATTGTTTCCTTTTCCTTCAGATAATCCACCAGTTTGCCGGTCACATTAATCTTTCTTGAGGCCGATGCCACACTGACGCGGTCATCCTTTCCGTATTCGAAGAATTCGAACTTGAGCGTGACATTGCCCGGTTCCAGAGTCAGCGTGTCAATGTCACTGACAAACGTCTCATCAAGTTCTGACAGCGGCATGACAATCTTGAGGCTGTGTATTGCAGTCTCCTTTACGTCCTGCAGCAGATCTATTGAGTTGATGACAAAGTCAATCCTGTCAGGCATGTACCTGTTCTGGATGCACTGTCCCTTTATGAACAGGAAATTGCCCACAATCATCCTGTTGCGCCATGTCATCCAGGGGTCGCCGAACAGGGCTATCTCATAGGACCCTGTAAAGTCCTCTATTCTGGTAAAGCCGCACGGCTTTCCGGTCTTGGTGCGTGATTCACGGACTGCGACCACCACACCTCCGCAAATGATATCCTTGTTCAGAAGGGCCTTCCTGTCCTCCATCTGGGCCATGCCTACAGTGCAAACATGTTCAAGAATGACACGGTAGTCGTCAAGCGGATGTGCCGAAATGTAAATGCCGACCAAGTCCTTTTCCTTGTTCAGCTTGTCCAGAACGGACCACTCAGGTGCATCGGGAATTACCGGAGTTGCAATTTCCACTGCCGTACCCATGTCACCGAAAAGGGAGAACTGTGATTCGTTCCGGTCGGTCTGATATTTGTTTCCATATCGGACCAGAATGTCCGAAAAAGTATCACCCTTGCTGCCGCACGGCTGCAGGAACTGTTCACGGCGGATTTCAGGGAAACAGTCAAAAGCACCGGACAATGCCAGATTCTCAATGTTCTTGCGGTTGCATGCAGTCAGGTTGACGCGCTGCACGAAATCGAAAATGCTCTTATACGGTCCGTTTGCCGCACGTTCGCTGACAATTGACGTGACCGCATTCTCACCGACACCCTTGACCGATGCCATGCCGAAACGGATGTCACCCTTTGCATTAACACCGAAACGGGGCACACTTTCATTCACGTCGGGGCCAAGCACGTTGATTCCCATGGCCTTGCACTCATCCATGAGCTTGGTGATCTCCGTAATGTCAGCACTGCGGCTCAGCACTGCGGCCATATACTGCGACGGGTAGTTTGCCTTAAGGTATGCTGTCTGATATGCCACCCATGAATAGCATGTGGCATGTGACTTGTTGAATGCGTATGAAGCGAATTTCTCCCAGTCCGCCCATATCTTTTCCAACACCTTGGGGTCATGCCCGTTGGCCTGACCGCCGGCAATGAACTTGGGCTTGAGGTGATCCAGCTTGTCCTTGAGCTTCTTGCCCATGGCCTTGCGCAGGGTGTCACTCTCACCGCGGGTAAAGTTGGCCAGAAGTCGTGACAGAAGCATGACCTGCTCCTGATAGACGGTAATGCCGTATGTGTCCTTAAGGTACTTCTCCATGCACGGAATATCGTACTCGATAGGCTTGCGGCCCAACTTGCGGTCTATGAAATCCGGAATGTAATCCATGGGGCCCGGACGGTACAGGGCGTTCATTGCAATAAGGTCCTCAAAGACACTGGGTTGCAGTTCACGCAGATATTTCTGCATTCCGGGCGATTCAAACTGGAACGTGCCTATTGTACGGCCGTCACAGTACAGCTGGAATGTCTTGGGATCATCAATCGGAATCTTTTCAATATCTATGTCCAGGCCCAGACTCATCTTTATGTTGGCCAGAGCCTCCTTTATTATTGAAAGCGTCTTGAGACCAAGGAAGTCCATCTTGATAAGACCTGTGTCCTCAATCACGCTGCCCTCATACTGCGTCACCAGCAGGCGCTCACCGCTTTCCTTGTCCAGAGCCCATGACACCGGAACCCAGTCCGTAATGTCATCACGGCATATTATGGTGCCGCATGCATGCACACCGGTTCCGCGGACATTGCCCTCAAGCATGCGGGCGTACTGTATTGTCATGCGCAGGGCCTCATTGTCCGATGCCGCAGCGGCCTGAAGTTCGGGAACGCACTCCAGCACGTTCTTGAGATTCATCTTGCGCGGTTTGCCGTCCGGAGTATCGGGCAGCCTGTCCGGAATGGCCTTGCACAGGTTGTTTGAAATGTCCAATGGCACCTTGAGGACACGCGCAACGTCCTTGATGGCCATCTTGGTAGCCATGGTACCGTATGTTATAATGTGTGCGACCTTCTCCTTGCCGTACTTTTCCGTCACCCACTGCAGCACACGCCCGCGGCCGTCATCATCGAAATCGACATCGATATCGGGCAATGATATGCGGTCAGGGTTGAGGAAACGCTCAAACAGCAGGTCATATTTGATTGGGTCCACCAGCGTTATGCCAAGGCAGTACGCCACAGCAGAACCTGCGGCCGAACCACGGCCCGGCCCGACCGACACGCCAAGCTGGTTGCGGGCAGCGTTTATGAAGTCCTGCACAATGAGGAAGTAACCCGGGAAACCCATGGTCTTCATGACGTGAAGCTCAAACACCAGCTGCTCAAGCACGCTGTCAGGAATGGGGTCACCGTACTTGACACGCGCGCCTTCAAACGTCAGCTTTTTGAGATAATCGGCCTCAAGCTTTATACGGTACAGTTTGTCGTAGCCACCAAGTTTCTTTATCTTCTTTTCCGCGTCCTCCTGACTCATGACCACTTTGCCGTGCTCGTCCTGAGTGAATTCGTCAAACAGGTCCTTCTCTGTCAGGCGCTGCCGGTATTCGGCCTCTGTTCCGAACTCTTCAGGAATGGCAAAGTTCGGCATTATGGGCGGGTGGTTTATGGAATATTCCTCAACCTTGTCCAATATCTCAATGGTGTTTGCCAGTGATTCGGGGTCATCATGGAACACCATGTTCATTTCCTCACGCGTCTTGAACCATTCCTGCTTGGAATAGCGCATCAGGTTCGGATCATCAGGGTCACGGCCGGTTGACAGGCAGATGAGCAGTTCATGGGCATCGGCATTCTCCTCATCAAGGAAATGGACGTCATTCGTGCAGACTGTCTTTATGCCGAATTTCCCGGCCATTTCCTTCAGATGGGTGTTGACGTTCTGCTGCAGGGGGTATGCCTCATGATTGGCTTTGGGAACAGTTGCCTTATGAAGCTGGAGTTCCAGATAATAGTCGTCACCGAACAGGTTGTGGAACCACTGTACCGTCTTTTCGGCCTCTTCAATCTTTCCGGCGGTGATAAGTTTGGGGACCTCGCCGCCAAGACATGCCGAACAGCAGATGATTCCCTCATGATACTTTTCCAGATCGGCCTTGTCAGTACGGGGATGGGAGTAGAAGCCGTCTGTCCACGCGCGTGACACTATCTTTATCAGATTGTGATAGCCTTTCTCATTTTTGGCCAGCAGGATAAGATGGTAGTTGGCACCGTCAAGCTCCTTGCCTTCACGCTGTTCCTTGCTGCGCGGGGCCACATAGACCTCGCACCCTATTATGGGCTTGAAGTGTTTGCCTTCCGCCTCAAGTTCACCGTTCTTCTTGTCGCAGTAGTTCTTGAACTCCTTAATGCCCATCATGTTGCCGTGGTCAGTAATGGCAACACCCCTCATACCGTCTGCTACGGCCTTATCCACCAGCTTTTTAATGTTGGTCTGACCGTCCAGCAGAGAGTACTGCGTATGGACATGGAGATGAATGAAATCCTGCATAATAGGTTAAAGCGGAAAAGTTTTTAAAGTTACTTATGATATCCCGGCCTGCAAGTCAGGAAAACGGCAAAGTTTTCAACAATATTTCTACCGCAGAAAATGGGGAGCAAATCTTTGAGTATAAACAAAAATAATGATACCTTTGTCAGTTGAATATTTTTCACCCCTATGGCAGAAAACAACGGAAAGTTCACCACCGTAAATCCTGAAGGCAAGGCCACGCTCATCATTGTGGCATTATTGTTTCTGGCAATCAACATTCCGCTGTTCGTGACATCGGCCTATGGATGGTGGTCGTACGTTGTCCTGGCTGTCACAATATGGATGCTGGGGTTCTTCTTCTACTTTTTCCGCAACCCTGTCAGACATTTTCCCAGCGAGGATACCGAAGGTGTTGTCGTAGCACCCGCTGACGGCACAATTGTTGCCATTGAAGAGGTCGATGAGCCCGACTATTTCCAGGACCGCCGCATTGTGGTGTCAATATTCATGAGCGTGTTCAGCGTGCATGCCAACTGGTTTCCCGTGAACGGTACGGTGACCCGTGTAGAGCATCAGGACGGCAGTTTCCACGCCGCATACAAGGCAAAGTCAAGCACTGAGAACGAACGCTCACTTGTTGCAATAAAAACCCCTGAAGGCAAGGAGATCATGCTCCGTCAGATAGCAGGTGCCCTGGCCCGCCGCGTAGTGACCTACTGCAAGGAAGGTGACAGAAGCCGCATTGACAGCCATCTGGGTTTCATAAAATTCGGTTCAAGAGTGGACATCTACCTGCCTGTTGACAGTCTGATATGCGTCAAGATGGGCCAGAAGGTGACGGCTGACATGACCATTCTTGCCAAGCTTTCCTGAAAAAATGGCTAACTGCATAACAAAACATATTCCGAACACGCTGACATGCTGCAACCTTCTTTCCGGCTGCATGGCTGTCATTGCCGCTTTCAATGCCGATGCATGGCACACCCTTCTGTGGGTTGTCTGCGGTGCGCTGTTCGATTTCTGTGACGGTTTTTCGGCACGGCTTCTCAAGGCATATTCGCCAACAGGCAAGGAACTGGACTCTCTGGCAGATCTCATAACATTCGGACTTGCTCCTGCTGTCCTGTGCTGGAGAATGCTTCAACTGTTCAGTTATCCGTGTGACTGCCTTGCAGAATACTTCCCGTACATTGCATTCATTCTGGTGGCATTTGCCGCACTCAGACTTGCCAAGTTCAACACTGACGAACGCCAGACCACATCATTCCTGGGGCTTGCCGTTCCCGCCAACGCACTGTTCTGGTGCGGTCTTTTCCAGCTTGACTTCTGGAGTTCATGCGCAGCTTCACCCTGGATAACAGGCGCGCTGGCCATACTGTTCGCACTGCTCATGGTCAGTGAGATTCCAATGTTCTCATTCAAGTTCAAGAACATGAAATGGGCTGACAACAAGGTGCGGTTCATATTCCTGGCCATTGCCATTGTCATACTGGCAATCTTCTGGAAGCAGGGCCTTTCAGCCGTCGTAGTCTGCTACATTATCCTGTCACTGCTGACAAAAGGTCAGTTCTGATTCAGCGGCACGCTGTTTGCACTTATCCTTACAAATAGGTTACTATGCTCATAATACTTGGTTTCACCCTGCTGCTCATACTGCTTGTAGTACTGTCATTCGTCACCGGCATACTTCGCAGTTTTCTGGACTGGCTCCTTAACCTGTTCCGCAGGAAAGACCGCCGGCAGCCCACCACCGTACACAATAAGCCAAGCGCCAGAAAGACCAAGATAATAAGTGATTCCGATGGCGAATACGTGGAATTCGAAGAGATAAAGAAATGACCGGACCTCCGGTCATTTTTTTTCACGCACGCAGAGGTGCCTAGGATTTCCTGGCATGACAAACTCGCACCAAAATCGCCTCCACAGGCAATCTGAGTGCAAGTTTGTCACTGAAGTTCCTGCAGCATCTCTATCAGTTCCTGTACATCGGACTCCGTCAGACTGGCATCACTGATGAATGTGTTCAACAATGATTTGGCGGAACCGTCAAACAGGCTGTCCTTCAGGTTCTTCAGTGTCCAACGTGTGTATTCGCCCTTTTCTATCAGCGGGTAGAACACATGTTTCTTTCCCTCCTGCCTGTGCCCAAGGAAACCCTTCTGCTCCAGAATGCGCATGAACGTCTGCACGGTGGTGTATGCGGGCTTTGGCTCCGGCAGCTCCAGAAGAACGTCATCGACACTGCAATGACGCTTCTCCCAGATTATGTTCATTATGGGCTGCTCCTTATCGGTCAGTGCTTTCATTTTCATCATCAACAAAAGAAATGGTTGTCCCGGTAGGATTTTTCTTCAACATTATAGCCTTGATTCTTTTTCCATTCGGAAGCACGATGCTGCCATCCTCTTCCACTTTTGCACCCGGTATATTTTTGGCGCATTCCTCCAATGCTTCTCCCTCAATCATCGCAACAGGTATTCCATTCTCATCTTCAACATACAAGGAGTCAGCTATATATCGTGCGTCTTCACCGTCATATCGGGCAGAATTGAAACCGGTTGCGGTATCCTTGTTTATATCAACAATTTCAAGCACTTCTATTTTCTGCACAGGCCCGACTGGTGGTGGAGGCGGTACCTTGGTTCCTCTCGAAAGGGCTGTTTCCATGTCGAAGATATATATATGCATAATGTCCGGGAGCGCCTTGCTGAACATCATATGGCAGCTTACGCGGTATTTCTGTCCCTGGTCCGATGTCAGTTCGACCAGATAAGGCTCACGTTCTGTGGGCACGTTCTGAATTGTATAGGTGCCATCTGGTATGATTTCCTGAATGCTGTTTGATATTTCAACTGCGCCATCGGCTGCTGCCCTGATGATTGCGGGTTGGACATGATCCTCGGAATAGACGCGTGCCGTACCTTCTTCCAGTACAGAGTTCGCAATGAAATACAGGATACCGGCCTTGTTTTCACCGTCTTTCAGCAATGCAGTGTCAAACGGTCTTGTATATAATGGGCTGTTGACCAAGTTTCTTTCGGGAAACAGTTCATGTATTTTAATCTCTCCTTCAGGCTCTGGAAGGTAGTCCGGATACCTTTTCAGTACAAACGACGGTCTTCTGACACCGTCTGCACCAAACTTCTTCGGTTCGGGAATACAGATGTTGTCCCGCCTGACATACTTCTTCATTTCATTGAGAGTCTGAAGGATCACTTCTTCGGAACTGTTGCGGTCGAATTCCAGACATGCTTTCACATCTGAATAGTCTTCATCCTGTTCGCCCCATGTTACTTTAAGTATTATGCCAATTTCATCCGTACTGTCAATAACGCGTTTGACACGTCCTGTATTGACGTAAATCCGGTCCTGGCTGTTAATCATGACTTTCATGAACTCACCTTCAAAAAAATCATCGAACCATTCGTCAGGCTTGCTGTAGTTGCCTGATGAGAGGATGGACTGGACTTCCGGGGTCAATACCGGTTCTTCCGTAACTGCCGCCTCTTGAGAGACAGTCTCAACAGAGGCCGATGATTTCTGTTTGCAGGCCGATGCCAGCAAAATTGCAAACAATGCGACGGGGAGCATGAGCAGCACACTGATACGCGCCCATGGGGAAGATTGGTTTCGGTTCATCATATTTATACGTTTTTTGGTGGAACAGTCAGCAAAGTTGCTGGTCACGAAGTTGAAACGCTGCTGCAGGGCGGCACGTATCAGGCATGACTGGTAGCGGCGGCTGTCATAGCCGTTACGCAGTACGGTGTCATCGGCCTCATATTCGTGAATCTGTTTCAGACTGCGTCCCAGCATCCAAGAGGCGGGGTTGAACCACTGAACTGCGCAGCACAGAGAGGCTACAACCACGTCTATGGAATGGCGGCAGCGTATGTGCGCCTGCTCATGGGCTATGATCTGCGGTCCGTATTCCTCATAGTCGCGGCGGCTCATGATCATGGTGCGGCGCCAGCTGGATGGCTGACAGTCAAGGTCCGATAATACCAGCCGCGTACCGTTGGCCAGCGTGCGGGGATTGCGGCGGCTTATTGTCTCGGCGCGGACAATTCCCATAAGCAGACGCAGCAGGAAGAATACAGCACCGGCAAGCCAGATAACAGATGCAATCCTGCTCCAGTTAATGTGTCTGGCAGGAGCCGGAGCAACCGTTGGGGCCGGAGTGTTCTCTACAGGTACCACCTCTATATATTCCGGCATGATGTATTCGACAGGCTCTGCGACATATTCCGTGATTGGAGCCAGTATGACATCGGACTGTTTTTGAGGTATTGTCACGTGTACCAGCGGAAGCACAAAAGACAGTATAATTACGGAAAGAAGCACCACCCTGTTGAAACGGTGCAGGGTTGTACGGCTCAGCACCAGTCTGAAGACCAGCAGCGCAAGTACCAACGTTACGGCTTGAATGACAATGTAATTCATACGCTTTGCCTGGGAATTTGAAGTTGTGTCTGAGGCAAATGTATGGTCAGGTGGCTGATGCTCCTAACAAATTAGTAGGAAAATGGCCGGATTGTGCGGTTTTTAACCTTCATTATTAGTAGCAGGAGAATTCGTATTATTTATTGTGTACCATTTTGGTACATAAAATATATGGATTACATTTGCAGAAACACTAGAAATAATGGTAGTAGTAAGCAGCAGAGAATTCAGAGCGAATCAGAAAAAGTATTTTGATTTGGCTCAAAGCAGCCTTGTAGTAATCACCAGCCGCACTTTTGGAAGCTACAAGCTTGTTCCTGTACGTGATACCGACACAATAATCAACGAAGATGAACTTCAGGCTAAAATTAACCGTGGAATAGCCGAATATGAACAGGGAAAAGCAATTGCCATGAATGAAGGAGAAACATCTGAAGCCTATCTCTCCAGATTGTTGTCCGAATAGATTTTTAATATGGAATACAGAATCGTTTTTTCATCTGATGCCAAGAAAGACCTGAAGCTTCTCCAAAAGAAAGCGCCACAGGCACTTCCAAAACTTGTCAAACTGCTTGATGAACTGAAGACCCATCCAAAAACAGGCACCGGACAAGTTGAACCGCTCAAAGGTTATGACGGAACAGTATATTCCAGAAGGATCACACACGAGCACAGACTGATCTACAAAATCTACGACGATGTTGTAGAAGTTTTGAATTTGTCCGCTTTCGGGCATTACAAAGTAAGCGCCTCCACGGGGACGTATTGACGCGTTTTTGATTTCTGGCGATCTTCGCAGAAAAAATTCCGGATGGGAAAGAACAACAGATTCAGAGAAGACGCGCTCAAGTACTGG
>JAGHSY010000085.1 GCA_018065615.1 Candidatus Colenecus caballi
GTATTCAGAAAAGTTCAGCGCAGTGCTGGTGACGGCCCAGAATGAAGTGGCAATAAACAGCATTCCGATGGAATACTTTGACAACAGACTTGCCAAATAAAAACACATAGGTTAATAAGGGAAAGCGGGGCATCCGGAAAGGACGCCCCGCTTCTGTTTTCATATCATTTTGACCATTCCAGTATGGTAATGTTCATGCCGAATATGTAGTTGTAACTGACCGTCTGCGCCAGTTTGTGAATAAGATACAGACGCGTATCCCGTCATTGTCATTTTCACCCTGAAGCCTTGAGATATGTGAAATGCCGGCTATGCAGATTCCCACTACCACACCAAATGTAATTGACTGGAACTGGATGCAAAGTCCGAAAACGGGAAGTGCCTGAGCGCCAATGGTACGTACAATGAGAGAATTGCAGAACAGGACGAACAGATTGACGACAATGTAGAGCCGCAATGACACTGCCTCCCATGTCAAAAATCACCTGCCCACTGTCCTCCATTCGACTGTCATCGTTCCGCCCTTGGGGCCTGGGATGACTTTCATTTCAAGCGTTCCGGTAACACTGGTGCCAGCACCCATCTGGGTAAGGAATGCAGTTACTGTCGGCTGCGGATCTGACGCATCTGATATGAGATCCTTTTCAGTCAGTTCACCCGACCACAGCACAGGACCGTAAGAATGGTTCAGCACATAGTTGCCAGGTTCAAGATTTTCAAACCTGTATTCTGTCTGCCCCTCCTTGAGCATGTGATAGACGGTTGTTGAAGACCCACGGTATGCAAAACTGCCCGAACCCTTGGCAAGCTGGATTTCAGCACCCATGCCTATGGTTTCAAGCGGATTCTCACGCCAGTAGTCAAGGCCGCTGTTGAAAGCCTCAATCTCAAAATAATATTCAGGTGCGGTATTCATGCTGTGCATGTACAGCGAAGTCCTGTCATAGACAATGTAGCTGTTGTACAGTTTCTTCTTTTCAATGCCGTAGCGTATAATGTAACCGTCTGCTCCCGGAACCGGTTCCCAGACAATATTGGCCTCACGACGGTCCTCAGGATTGCGCAGAGCCATGAACTTCTTCACAGGCTTTGTCCACATTTGAGGAGTGGTTCCGAAAATGCGCAGATCCTTTATGGAGAACTTGGCTCCGTCATAGGTCGATACATTCACCACCTTGACATAGCGGGCATTGACAGGAGTCTCAAGTTCGTTGTAGTCATGCTTCAGCTCCATGTAGTTCTCCGGCTTGCTGATTATTTTCTTCCAGTTGGAATTGTCATCGGAAACGAACACCTCATAGCACTGGTATTTTGTCTTGGCCTGTGATGCACCTGCCGCAGGACGTGCGCCGCCGAATCCGCCCATACCGCCACCTGCTGCGCGTGCTGCACCTATGTGGTCCCAGTTCAGCTGGATTGCATTGATTGTAGCCTGGGCTCCCAGATCTACGGTAAAGAATTCGCCTGCGTCACCCGTTGCGGCAACCCAGCAGGTCGTGAAGTCTTCATCTAGCGCCTGTGATGGAACATAGTTTTCAAAGGTCGATGACACAACGGCCCTCTTGCCTACTGACAGCAGTTTCCAGTCAACATAATTGTCCACACCGCCAACCTTGCGGCCTTCAGGATAGAACTGCGGATAGTCTCCAAGAGCTGTATTGGAATACATTACGCCCTGCTTGTCCACGGCCGTCGGATAAATGGCCAGTTCGGATCCGCGTCCGCCCTCACCGTACTGCGCCGGAATCATGCAGATGGTCCACAGATTGCCCTTCTTGTCATGGAATGTGCTTCCGTGACCTGCACCGACCTGGAAGCCTGAAGTCTTGAATGTCAGCGGATTATGCTCACTGTACTTGAACGGTCCCATCGGACTGTCAGAAACATAGACACCATGTGAATATGAAATGAATTCAAGTCCGATGGCTGCGTACTGCAGGTAATACTTGCCGTTATGCTTGATCATGTACGGACCTTCAATCCACGGAAGCTCTTCGGGACCGTATTCGCGGCGGCCGTTGAAGATTGAATAGATTACATCCTCGGGCTTGCGGACCTCAAAACCGTGGTTCCTGATGTCGCTCCAGAACAGCTGCCTGGGCTCACCCTTCTCCTTGAAGGTAGTCTTGTCAAGCTCAACAACCTGGAAAGGCATGATCTGTGACCAGCCGAAATACATGTACAGACGGCCGTCATCATCAACGAACATGTTGGCATCACCGTAACGGTCGCTTGACAGTTCTCCGCACTTTTCCCATGTACCCTTCTTTGCGTCAAGGCAGCGGTACACGTTCTTATTGTTCATTGAACAGCCAATAAGCTGTCCGTCCATCTCAACTACAGAAACCACACCACCGGGATAATTGGGGGCATCGACATAAGTCCAGTTCTGGAAATCAGGTGAATACCAGTACCCCTTGCGGTGTGACACGAAAAGGTAGTAGTCATCCTGGAAAATGATGACCACAGGTTCACCGCCACGTACGGCACGTTCATTGCCTACAACCACATCAAGCGGATTACAGAATGTCTTGGGGGCCTGCGCAAAGGCTGTGGCACCCACCAGCAGTGCTGCCGCACCGGCCAGCGTCTTTTTAATCATGTTGGTTTTCATATAGTCAGTAATAAGGTTTGTCTGACACAAATGTAGTCAAAAAGCAGTATGTTTGTCAAAACAAATTCAATTATTATGGCAAACGTTATTGGCATTGATGTAGGCGGCCAGTCCTCAAAGCTGGGCGTAGTGAATGATAAAGGTGAGATTCTTGCACAGTGTGTGGTTTCATCACTCCAGGACAGTCTGTCTGACTACCTTAATGACCTGACCGGAGCCATAAGGGGACTCATGTCCAAGGCTCAAGTCAAAGGCATAGGCATAGGCGCGCCCAACGCCAACTACTACAACGGCACAATTGAATTCGCTCCAAATCTGCGCTGGACATACGTTGACGGAAAGCCCACTGTTGTGGAATTCGCCAGGCTCATCTCTGAAAGGACCGGACTGCCGGTGACTCTGACCAATGACGCCAATGCGGCGGCAATGGGCGAAATGGCCTACGGCGTTGCCAAAGGCATGAAGAACTTCATCATGCTGACTCTTGGCACAGGTGTCGGAAGCGGCATAGTCATTGACGGCCGTATGGTCTATGGCCATGACGGCTTTGCCGGAGAACTGGGACATGTCTGCGCTGTACCGGGCGGACGCAAATGCAACTGCGGACTGGACGGCTGCCTTGAAACCTACTGCAGCGCCATCGGAGTAGCCCGTACCGCACGTGAAATGCTTGCAGGCGACAGCCGTAACAGTCTTCTCCGACAGCTTGAATCGCCAGCCATTTCATCTAAAGACGTCTATGATGCCGCAAAACAGGGTGACGCCATTGCTCTTGAAATATTCCAATATACAGGTCAGTTGCTTGGACGCGCCTTGGCCGACTTTGTAAAGTTCAGCGCACCTGAAGCCATAATCCTGTTCGGCGGCCTGACCAAATCAAAGGAATTCTTCCATGAAGCAATGGAAAAATCCATGAACGCCAGCCTGCTCAAGATATGGCAGAACAAGGTTAAGATACTCTACTCTTCCCTCAAGGAGTCCGATGCCGCCATTCTGGGAGCATCGGCACTGGCCTGGTAGAGCTGTGCATAAAATGCCGCCTTGTCTTTCAGAGACATCGGGTATGCGCGTGATGTGGAAGGCATGCGCCACCAGCGTATTGAATCCAAATCGGAAAACGAACCTAAAGCCGGGACTGGTCCGGCAGACATGATATCTGCAAATTCTTCACTGGATTTGCCGCCGGTAGTGACAACCGTATGGCAGTCCGGCATTCCGGAAAGCAACTTTGCAATGTCTGCCGGTTCAATGATTTCAAGATACTCATCACTGGCATTGCCTTTCAGACGGCAGACCTTTGATGCGGTATCATAGAAAGCCAGACCTTTCATGTTGCAGAATTCAATGATACGCTCTCTGTCAAAGCGCCGGCCTTCCATTTCAAAGTGATGCGCATCACCAAAATGGACCAGTCCCTGGATACGCCAGAAATCATTGATCCAGTTAGGATAGAAGAAATCCATTGACCATCGGACTTTGGGAGGCGGAAAACTGCCAAGGAACAGGATGCGGCCGTTTGCCGGCAGGAATGGTTCCAGCGGGTGGTTCTCAATGACTATTCCGCACTTTGACAGGTCAACATGAAGCGGATCAGTGAAAGTAACACCTTCAGCCTGCAGGCGTTCGTACTGTAATGCCGGACCGCCGCCACCGAAATTTGCGGCCAGCGACCCACCGGCCGACACAACTCTATGACACGGCACAACTGGAGCGAATGGATTGACATGCAATGCATTGCCCACCGCACGCGAACCGCCGGGACAGCCAATCATTTCCGCTATCTGTCCGTATGTGGCCACACGCCCCCTGGGAATGCGCTTTACCGCAGCATAAACCTTCTCTGCAAATGTCATGCCGCAAAGGTAGGACTTAATCCCATTCAACATAACTGCGGTCAAGCGCAATCTGTCTGGATTCACCCTGTTCACCTTTTATCAGATAATCCTGAAGAACCGGGTCTTCAAAATAGCGCTGCAATGAAGCGGCAAGACGGGAACAGTTTACGCTCAACGTGTTCTTTCCAGGCTCAAGCATCTTGCGTACTGTCCCTTCAACGGCTTCACGGTCCGTTCTTGGCGATATCTTTCCATACAGCCGGATAAGTTCATCCATGTGTGAAGGCAGTTCCTTGAATGCCAGTCCTTCGGGATGCCGCAGATACAACAGGAAAAGAGCCTTCGGCAACGGTTGGAGGTGGATTTCCATATTGTTCCTTGACCTGACAAGGATTCGCAGGTCTCCGGTTATCAGAATCCTTTCCGGCTTCATTCTTACACGTTCCGTACCCAAACGTTCCAATCTTGCCTTTAATCTCTGCACTAAAGCAAGAAGCAGACGCGCTTCAATTACCTCAATGCGTGACAGGCCGGCATAGCTTATTTCCGATTCACATACGCATAAGCTGTCTTCCCCAATCAGAACACCCAGGACTATGCCTGCTTCAAATCCGATTTCATTCAATTCATTACCCTTTTACAGAACCTTTCCAGTTCTTACTGTATTCCATTGTTTACGCGTTCAATCAGTTTAAGAATCTGACGGCAGTATTTGCCGGCCTTCACTTCACCCACACCAGGGACAGCCTGAAATTCCTCCAAAGTAGCCGGTTCATGAACAGCCATATGCAGCAATGTCCTGTCATTGAGTATGTAATATGGCGGCACATTCTCAACTCTGGCCTGTTCACGTCTCCATTTCTTCAATTCCACAACCAGTCTGGGATTGCTCACATCGGACTCCAGTCTTGCCATTTCAGCCTTGTGCTGGGCCCGGCCTGCCACCACACGGAGAAAGGAATCGAAATCAGGCGATGTAGGCAGTTTCACCAGCTTATACCCCAATTCACTCAAAATGCAGAACAGTTCCTGCATGTCCACGGTCTGTGCCATGGTCAGATTGATGTTTTCCATATTCTTCTGTCTTTTAGAATTTGTTTTCGTCAGATGTCGCTTGTGCCGGGCATGCAATGCATTTAAAATCATGGCATCAGGCAGTGCAAATGTATAATGTCATTTCATTAGTGTCCCGTTAAAATGGGACGAGTTTATAAATTAATCAAATAACCCCGGAATGAGGGGATCAAATTGATCTTTGACATCGTTGAAATTAGTCTTA
>JAGHSY010000025.1 GCA_018065615.1 Candidatus Colenecus caballi
CGTCATTCAGTCACGTAGCCCGCTACGCTCCTTCATTCCGTCTCCAAAATCCATAAACAATCTTGCATAAATCTTTACCAACTTATTTTTTCATCATTCCTTAAGAATTCATGCTGGCCAGGAATTCCGCGTTGTCACGGGTGGTTTCCAGGCGGCTCTTGACAAACTCCATGGCCTCTATGGGGTTCATGTCGCTAAGGTACTTGCGCAGAATCCACATGCGGTCCAGGGTGGTCTGGTCAAGCAGCAGGTCGTCGCGGCGGGTGCTGGAAGCCACAATGTTGACTGCCGGGAAGATGCGCTTGTTGCTCAGGTTGCGGTCAAGCTGCAGTTCCATGTTGCCGGTACCCTTGAATTCCTCAAATATGACTTCATCCATTTTGGAACCGGTGTCAATGAGAGCCGTTGCCACAATTGTCAGTGAACCGCCGTTCTCAATGTTGCGGGCTGCACCGAAGAAGCGCTTGGGCTTGTGCAGCGCGTTGGCATCGACACCGCCGGAAAGGACTTTGCCCGATGCCGGAGCTACGGTGTTGTAGGCGCGGGCCAGACGTGTAATGGAGTCAAGGAAGATGACCACGTCATGACCGCATTCCACCATGCGCTTTGCCTTTTCAATGACTATGCTTGCAATCTTGACATGGTGTTCTGCCGGTTCGTCAAAGGTCGATGCAATGACTTCGGCCTTGACGCTGCGCGCCATGTCCGTGACTTCCTCGGGACGTTCGTCAATGAGGAGCATGATCATGTAGGCCTCTGGATGGTTGGTTGCAATGGAGTTGGCTATATCCTTGAGCAGCATTGACTTACCGGTCTTTGGCTGGGCCACAATCAGTGCGCGCTGACCTTTGCCTATGGGGGCGAACATGTCAACAACACGTGCGGACATGTTGTCGTTTCTGCCGCTGCACAGGGTGAACTTTTCATCGGGGAAAAGTGGGGTAAGGTGCTCGAAAGGAACGCGGTCACGTGCAACAGACGGTTCCAGGCCGTTGATGCGGTTTACCTTGACCAGCGGGAAATACTTTTCACCTTCACGCGGCGGGCGGATCACACCTTCAACAACATCGCCGGTCTTCAGGCCGAACAGCCTGATCTGTGACTGTGAGACGTATATGTCATCGGGCGATGCCAGATAGTTGTAGTCCGATGAACGCAGGAACCCGTAGTTGTCAGGCATGATTTCAAGAACGCCTTCACCTTTCAGGACATCACCGAAATCATACATGCGCTCCTCCTGACGGCGGTTCTGCTGCTGGTTCTGGTTCTGCTGCTGGCGCTGCTGGTTCTGGTACTGGTTCTGCTGCTGGCGCGGCTGTTCCTGCTGGCGCGGCTGTTCCTGCTGGCGCGGCTCCTCCTGCTGCTGTGGGGCGGGCAGGGGCTCCTGTTGAGGTTCCTGCTGTGGCAGAGGCATTTCCATGATTCCCGGCGCGGCATCAGGCTCTGCTTCGGAAATGGGTTCTGTCATGCTTTCACCTTCTATTTCCGGGAGTGGCACTTCCTGCTGCTTCTTGTGGCGTCCGCGGCGTCCGGCCGGCTTCTTTTCCTCCGGTGCCGGTGCTGGATCGGGTGTTGCTTCGGCCTGAATTTCAGGCTGCTTTGCTTCTGGCTTTTCCTCAATTTGGGACTGCTGTGGCTTTTCCTGCTCTACGGCAGCAGTGGTTTCCGGCTGGACGGGCTTGAGGGCGGTCTTCTTGTCATCGGACTTCTTTTTGCCGTTCTTCTTTTCAACGGACTTTGCCTTGCCGGTCTCACCGTCAGCGGTATATATCCTTTCTGATTCCTGTGCCTGTCTGGCTACCTTGTTGCGGGGCTTCTTTTCTCTTGGAGTATCCGGGTGGTTGTTGCTCTGCACTATTGCCTGTTCATCAAGAATGGCATAGACAAGTGCGTTCTTGTCCATTGACTTGACCTGCGGGATTCCCATTTCCTGGGCTATGGCCTGGAGCTCTTCCTGGCTCTTGCCCTTCAACTGAATGATATTGTACATTGTTTTTGAATTGTCCTCAGGCACACGGATGGCATATCCGGTTCCTTGTGGGATAATGTTGAAAAAAATCAAAGGGTTGATTCCGGTCTGGACTTGCCGTGAAAGGCTCTTGTGACCGGCTAACGGGTGCAAAGATAGGCTATATTATGCAATCTGCAATAGCGTGACGCTATTTTTTTACTGTTTTGCAAGCATTTTGTTGATGCTGTCAATATAATTCAGAACATCGTCACGGCCCGTGCGGTCCTGTGATGAAGTGATGAAGTGGGGTGGCAGTTCCTCCCACTGTTCGGACAGGACGTCCAGGAAACGCCTGACGTTTTCAGTAAGCTTGCCGTGGCCCAGCTTGTCGGCCTTGGTGAAGATTATGCCGAACGGTATTTCCTGTTCGCCCAGCCACTGTATGAACTCAAGGTCAATCTTCTGGGGCTCAAGACGGCTGTCAACCAGAACGAACAGGGATGTAAGCTGCTCACGCTCAAGGACGTAGTCGTTTATGATCCTGGTTATTTCAAGCTGCTGCTTCTGGCCGCGCCTGGCGTATCCGTAACCGGGAAGGTCAACCAGATACCAGTTGCCGTTTATGAGGAAATGGTTGACAAGCAGCGTCTTGCCCGGGGTCGATGATGTCATGGCCAGTCCCTTGCGTCCGGTCAGCATGTTGATGAGACTGGACTTGCCCACGTTGGACCGTCCTATGAACGCATATTCCGGAAGGTTGTGGTCGGGACACCTGTCAATCCTTGAATTGCTTATTACGAACTTTGCGCTGCCTATTTCCATTTTTCTTCTTTCTGCTGCAAAAGTAGGAAAAATTGCCGGCAAAACCTTAATTTTGTCACAGATATGGACCGTCAGTATCCGTCAGCAGCACTTGAAAGGGCAGTGGGTGAATTCGCACAGCTGCCGGGAATAGGCAGGAAGACCGCCTTGCGTCTTGTCCTGCACCTGCTTTCGCGTCCGGAAGAGGAGGTCTGCACATTTGGAAAGGTGTTCACCACACTCAAGCAGGACATTCACTACTGCAAGGTCTGTCATAACATATCCGATACGGACATCTGTGAGATTTGCGCCAATCCAAAGCGCAGCAACGGCACGCTGTGTGTGGTTGAAAACGTGCAGGACGTGCTTGCCATTGAGAACACAATGCAGTACACTGGCCTGTATCATGTGCTGGGCGGCGTCATTTCACCGGTTGACGGCATCGGACCTCAGGACCTTCAGATTGCAAGTCTGGTTGACAGGGTGGCTGCCGGTGGAATAAATGAGGTCATTCTGGCGCTCAGCCCCACCATGGAAGGTGATACTACAAACTTCTTCATATCACGCAAGCTGCAGCCTCTTGGCGTGAAGCTGAGCGTAATTGCCCGCGGCGTCACGGTCGGCAATAACCTTGAATATGCCGATGAAGTGACTCTGGGCCGTTCAATACTGGACAGAACTCCTTTTATATAACTGATATGGATACAAAAAGAATGTCACGGATACTTATGGCCTCATGGCTCTCATGCTATCTGACAGCCGGTGTGGCAGCATTGCTCTTTGAATTTGGTGCCTTTAGAAAAGGCTGCGTTACCGATACCGGAACGATATATATACTGCAGGTTGTCGGCGTAGTGCTGGCTCTGGCCCTGATACCGCTGTCTCTGCGCGGTTTTAAAAAGATGGTGGACCGCCTTGATGAGAAGGAGTATTCCGATGAACGCATCTGCCGCATATACATGACCTGCTCGCTTCTGCGCATTCTGGCATTCTTCATAGTAATAGTGTTCGGCACGCTGCTGTACTACCTGATAGATGACACCATCGGACTTTATGTGGCCGCAATAGGAGCCATCTGCTCAATGTTCGCTTTCCCCACAAAGGGCGCCATTGAGGACGAAACCGGATTCTGATTCCCCATGCCGTCAGTCAGCGTCATCATTGTCAGCTACAGGGTAATGCATTACATTGAGCAGTGCATCTGCTCCGTGCTGCGCAGTCTGCCTGACGCCCAGATCATAGTCGTTGACAACAGGTCCGATGACGGGTCGGTGGAATTCCTGCGCCGGCGTTTTCCTGACGTTACGGTCATTGCAAATGCTGATAATGAAGGCTTTGGAAAGGCCAACAACCAGGCTCTGGAAATGGCTCAAGGCCGCTATGTGCTGTTTCTGAACCCTGACACGGTGGTGGCGGAACGCACTTTGCCGGGCTGCATTGAATACATGGACGCCAATCCCGGCACAGGTGCTGTGGGCGTGCGCATGCAGCACGGCAACGGACGCTTTGCCCTTGAATCAAGGCGCTCAATCCCTACGCCGTGGGTGTCTTTCTGCCACATGACTGGTCTGGGACGTCTGTTCCCAAGGACAAAGCTGGCAAAATACCACCTTACATATTACAATCAGGACGAGCAGTGCCCCATACAGGTGGTGTCGGGCGCATTCATGTTTGTAAGGAAAGAGGCTCTTGACCGCAGCGGCGGCTTTGACGAATCGTTCTTCATGTACGGTGAGGACATCGACCTTTCATACCGCCTTCTGGAACATGGGTATGAGAACCGCTATCTGCCGCTGCCAATTGTCCACTATAAGGGTGAGAGTACGACCAAGACTTCATACAGTTATGCCAAGGTGTTCTATGACGCCATGCTCATTTTCTATCACAAGCACTTTGCCGGCTACAGCATTCTCATGTCATGGCTGGTCAAGTTCATAGTGGGAGTGAAGAAACTTGGAACATACGTGGGACAGAACCTGCTGGCGGGCAAGCGCGCGCTTGTGGAATATAAGGAGGGCTGCATATACGTGGGCCGCAGGGAGACGTTCGGCAAGGCATCGGACCTGATAGGGAAGAGTCAGGTGCTTGAGAATGCGCGTTTCTTTGAGGATATTCCCTTTGATTTGCCGAATTCGGGTGCTGTGGTTTTTGATATTGATGCCTTCTCGTACAATACGGTTCTGGACTGGTTCTACAGCCAGTACAGGGCAGGGAAGAGGTTCACTATGGGGCTGTATTCGCAGAGCAACGGCAAACTGATAACTGAAGACGAAGTGCTGCTATGAAACTGACAGATGGAAAAATCAGACTGAGGGCTCCTGAACCCGAAGACCTTGACGTGCTTTTCAACATGGAGAACGATACGGCTCTCTGGCTTGTATCAGGCAATGCCATGCCTTACTCCAGGTATCAGCTCAGGAAATACATTGAAGAATCGGCCCATGACTTCTATTCGGACCGTCAGATCAGGTTCATGATAGTCCTTGAGTCCGATGCAAACGTGTTGGGCAGCGTTGATCTGACCTGCATTGACCCGTACAACGGACGCGCCGAGATTGGCATTGCGCTGCTGGAACCGTACCGCGGGCAGGGCATTGCAAGCGCCGCTCTGAAAATTCTGTTTGAATATTCCATTGAGGTGCTCCATATCCACCAGCTGTACTGTCACGTGCCCGTCGGCAACAAAGAAAGCATTAACCTGTTCAGCAGCAACGGGTTTGCCCAGTCGGGACGCCTCAAGGACTGGCTGTATGGCAATGAGTCTTATCAGGATGTCATTCTGATGCAGAAATTTTTTTGAAAAAAAAGTGCCGGAACGTTTGTAGGAATAAAAAATGGTAGTACCTTTGTCACCGCAAAACAGCGAGGTGTGTTAGTTCAGCTGGTTAGAATGCCGCCCTGTCACGGCGGAGGTCATGGGTTCGAGTCCCATACACACCGCACCAAAGTGCCCTACAGAACCTGTAGGGCATTCTTATACCCCAAAGTTTCCTACATCTTTCCTACATTTTAAAAAACGAATCCGGAGACTCATGAAGCCCCCGGACTCTAGCGAATTTTTTGATACGTGCCTGCGGCAGGTCTGAGGACAACTGAAAACGGCTCAGTCGATATTTAGTGGGGGAAGGCATAGATTGAAGCAAGTCTGAACAGGAAGAATTTCTCATCAACGATACCTCTCAGTGCAGCTCTGAATC
>JAGHSY010000013.1 GCA_018065615.1 Candidatus Colenecus caballi
ACGAACTCATTTCAAATCGAAGTTATCAAAGAACGCGTTTAAATTATATATTATTAATTAGTTACAAGCGTAGATGCGTCGCTTAACGCATCACTAGTAATCACGAACTATAAAATCAAAAAAAAGCAATTAATACAGACATTGACCAGAATATGACGGAACAGGAACTTCAACATAGCCGCGACAGACAATATCTGATAGAGTGCCTGTCATCAGATCTCATTCAGATGCTGATGGAGGAAGAAAAAATCCCTATGGAAGATGCAATGCACATCATCTATAATTCCGACACATACAGAAAACTGGAGGATGAAAAGACCGGATTGTACTATCAAAGTTCTGCACTCATCCTTATCAGTACAGCCTTGTCCATAAACGCGAATTAAAGTCTTTTGTTCCCAAATACCAAATACTATACGGATGAAACGTTTGAAAGTCAAATGAGCTTTTTTCTTCAGTCATGTAAATAGCGCTTGGATTTTGCCGTTTTTATTTGATAATTGAACAGTATTATCTAATTTAGTGGGTTGGGATTCTACATATCCTGTTCATAAAAAAGATTATTAGCCTTATGATACGCCAGCCACAAAGCAATTGGAAAGAGCTGATGACGTATGATGACAGCCGTCAGCATGTCCAGTTCATGGGAGTCTTCATCACAATGGCAGCCATTTCCGGCTTCATGACGGTATTGAATTACCTCACCGGATGGCGGCAGGCTCTGATGTACGCGACTCTTATCTTCTCACTGCTCAATATTGTCAACGCCCTGTTTGAGCATTTTGAAGGACGGAAGATACAGAAAATCCCGCGTGTCCTGTTCGCGGTCGAAATCATAGTACTTTTCACCTTTTTCGTCATTAACGGACAGCCAAAGGGTTTCAGCACCCTGTGGACGGCTCTTCTGCCAGCCTGCGGTCTGCTTCTATACAAGGCGGGCGTTGGCAGTCTGATTTCAGGTATTCAGTTTGCCATTCTGGTGTTCCTGTTCTATTTTCCTGCAGGTCAGCAGTTGCTCAAGTTCGAGTACACAGACGTCTTCATGATGCGTTTCCCAATCCTGTATTTGGCATTCTACATCACCGGAATCCTGTTTGAACTGATACGCCACAACACCCAGCAGGCGCTCAAGGCCACCCGTGACCGTTACAAGCAGGTAAACTTCCGCATTATGCAGGTGCTGACAGACATGTACAAAGTTGTCGTGAGCGTGGATCTTGAAAGCGGAAAGATGGAAATCTATTCCGGACAGGATTACGTCCTTCCAACTCATCAGGAAATGTCTTTCTATGACGCCATTGCCGATTTTTCAGATAATAAAGTAACGGATGACTGTCGGGAGCAGTTCAAGGATTTCTTCACGAAGGAGAGTATTGTGAAAAATCTCAAGGACGAGTCTTCCCCAATGTTGACATACTCAATCATAATGGATGGGGAAACTCGCTATTTTCAGGCCAGAGTCATCAGAATTCCCGAGGAATCGGGTGAAATTCAGCAGTTTGTCGCGGCTTTCTCCGATGCCGACGCATATGTCCACGAACAGCAGCAGATACAGCAGGAGCTGCTAACCCAACGCATTAAGGCCAAGGCGGCCAGCAAGGCGAAAACCGATTTCCTGTTCAACATGTCCCACGACATCCGTACGCCTATGAATGCCATTATCGGATTCACTGACATGGCCATCAAGGAGGCCGATCACCCCGAAAAGGTTCGGAATGTCCTGAATAAGGTGATTCTTTCGGGCAATATGCTGCTGTCGCTGATCAATGACATTCTTGACATGAGCCATATAGAAAGCGGCAAGGTGATCATCACCGCCGTACCGTCAGATATGGAGGCTATATTCCTCAACATACAGTCCGTTATGGCAGACTTTGCCGACTCCAAGAACATCGGACTGAGTTTCGATGTGTCGGGAATCCGTGACCGCTATGTATATTTGGACAAGACACGCGTTGACAGGATTCTGGTCAACCTTGTTTCAAACGCCATCAAGTACACGGCAAGTGAGGGCAAGGTGCAGGTAAGCTGTGAGCAGATTCTGTCCGATGAAAAGCCAGGTTACGGGACCTTCCGTTTCTCTGTCAGGGACAACGGCATAGGAATGAGTGAGGAGTTCCAGGAGCGTATGTTCGATGAGTTCTCACGTGAGGAGAACGCCATGGTACAAGGTGTTCAGGGAACCGGTCTAGGGCTGCCTCTGGCAAAGAAACTCACCGTACTGATGGGTGGCAGCATCAGTTGCGAGAGCAAAACGGGTGTGGGCTCCACATTTACCGTTACCCTGCCTTTCAAAATCCAGGAGGTGAAGTCTTCTGACGCCCAGTCATCCGACAGCCATGGCGTTGATAATGCCGATGTCACCGGCAAGAGGGTTCTGCTGGTTGAGGACAACGAACTGAACCGAGAGATTACAATCTATATTCTGGAAGAAAATGGAATGGTCGTGGAGTGCGCCGTTGACGGCAGTGAAGCCGTCCGTATGGTTTCGGAGAATGGTCCTGACCACTACGATTTTATAGTCATGGATATTCAGATGCCGGTGATGAACGGGTATGAGGCATCCATGAAGATTCGTGAGATGTACCCGGACAGCGGCGTTCCAATCATCGCACTGTCAGCCAACGCCTTCGATGAGGACAGAGAGAAGTCCCTGGCCTCGGGCATGAACGATCACGTCTCAAAACCCCTGAACATTGCAGAGCTGCTGAAGTCTTTCCACAAGTTCATGTGATTTTTCAGTAGAACGGGCAAGCCGACGGATGGTATGAACCGCTGACTTTCCTGTGCAATCCATGGTTTTGTCTTTCGCCAAACAGTGACTCAAAAGCAAGCCCTACAAATTATATAGGTAGGGCCAATGGGGCGTTTCTCAAAGACAGACGGCGCCTCGGGATAAAAAATGAATGAATTCCTTTTTTCTCCTCTCGGCTTGTACTATCTTTGCCGTGCTGAAAGGATGCAATGTTTGCGTGTGCAAAATGTTTTGCAGACTTTTTGCACACGCAAACTGAAATTCTTCAGCAGACTCTTGATTATCAAGGGAAGACACGTACCTGGGGCTGTTTGGCTTTGACAGCGGGCAGGAATGGTATGTAAGCAGGCAGTGCTCTGTCGGTCTGCACTATAAAAAGACAGTCAACAATTATCTGGCAACAACAATTTTGCTCTTGCTGCTTGACCGAAGTACAGTAGGTCTGCTTAATCACGGCACAAGGTGCTGTGACAGGACATCACCCGGAAGCTCTTGCTCCGAAGCTCGTCGAACAGGTGGTGCAGTCAAATCGGGGATAGCCGGTGGCGGCTTCGCGTCACAGGTGAAACTTTAGAAGATAAGGATCAGATTTGGTAGCTCTGGCCGGAGCTGGTCTCGAAAATCCAAGCAGAGATAAGCCTGTAGAAAGCATATGGTTTCCCCGTTTGGACGAGGGTTCGACTCCCTCCAGCTCCACTCCACATTTCACATAATGGACATGCATACCATTATCAAAAGCATCTGTGTGCCGGCATTGCTGTGCACACAGTTTTTGGCGGCACAGGCACAGAACTTTCCAAACAATCTTGCAGCAAACAGCGTTGACCCCACATCGGACTCAATTGCAATCAGTTCCATGCGTGCCCGGCTGGACAGCATAAGACAGACGCAGAACAGACCCACTGTGGCACTGGTACTGAGCGGAGGCGGTGCAAAGGGTGCGGCCTACATAGGTCTGTTCCGGTATCTTGAGGAGGAAGGCATTCCGGTTGATATGCTGTGCGGAACCAGCATGGGCGGCCTCATGTCAGGGCTGTATTCGCTGGGGTATGACAGCTACGAACTGGAAGACATTATCCGCTCAATTGACTGGAGCCGTATGATGAGTGACAACATTGACGTACGTTTCCAATCCTATGACCAACGGGAAAACCGCGGGAAATACATCATGTCTGTCCCATTCTATTATGAAGATGAGGCACGGGCAAAAAGAGAGCTGGTGTTTGACAACACGGCCGATGTCTCAGACCTTCAGAGCACCGAAGGCCGAAAAAGACTGCTTTCCTCCATCCCCACAGGCTACATAAACGGTTTCAACGTTGAGAACATGCTGTCCAACCTGTCTGTGGGCTATCATGACAACATAGCCTTTGACAGTCTGCCCATTCCGTTTTTCTGTGTATCATCGGACCTGGTGTCGGCAAAGGCCAACTATCACACCAAAGGTTCGCTGCTCAAGGCCATACGCTCCACCATATCAATACCCGGTGTGTTCTCCCCCGTCAGGACCGGAAGCCGCATTCTTGTTGACGGCGGCACCCGCAACAATTTCCCGGTCGATATTGCCAAGGCCATGGGGGCCGACATAATAATTGGAATGGAGGTGGCCAAACGCGGCACCACTTATTCCGATGTGAACAGCGTGGTGGACATTGTAAACTGCATGATTACCATGCTGGGCGATGACGCACGCAGCAACAAGTCCTTTATGCCTGACATGTTCATCAAGCCCGAAACGGGTGACATGAACATGCTCAGTTTCAATTCACAGGCAATATCGGACATGATTGGATACGGTTACAAGGCCGCCCAGGAAAGGGCCGATGATTTCCGCATTATCAAGGAGAAGTTGGGAAACCCGTCCAGGAGATATTCCGGCAGTGAAAGAAAAGCCATAAACCTTTACAATGAGAATGTCCGGGTGTCCGGCATCATGGTCAACGGCATTGACAAGTCCGAGCAGAAGATTTTCCGTAAGATTCTAGCCCTGAACGGACATCGCGAACTCACGCAGAAGGAGATTGAGGATGCCATGTGCCGTGTCATGGCATCGGGCTCTTTCGAGAAGGTGAACTACTCACTGCTCAAGGATGAAGGCGAAGAAACATACACTCTGGTTCTGGACTGCGTACCCGGACAGATTCACAATTTCGGATTCGGGTTCCGCTTTGATGAAGAGGAAATGGCCGAACTGCTTTTCAACATGCGCCTTAATGCCCACAAGCTGAAAGGGTGGCAATTTGACGCTACGGCCAAGATATCAATCCAGCAGAGTCTGGACCTTACGGCATCATATATCCCGGACGGCTTTGCCCAGATCAATTTCAGGAGTACGGCAGGTTACATAAGATGTGACATTCAGACCGAAAACAAAAACACCAAATACAACCTTGCCATGTTTGATACAAAACAGGAGCTCTATCTGTCAACCATTCATGGCCGTTCATACAACATGAAGGGTGGCATACGGCATGAGTATGCGTCAATCCCCTTATCCATGCCGCTGTACTCAGTTTCCGGTCCGGAAAACAATTTCCGCACTTTTGCACAAACCGCCAGAAAAGGACATTACCTTACGGCTTTTCTGAATCTTGACATAAACACACTGAACGAAAACCAGTTCCCCACACACGGCTTCAAGGGCGGAATAGGGTTTGAATACGATTTTGCCAATTTTGCAGCAAGTGACTATGAACCCGTACCGATACTGGACATTGATGCCATGTGGGCCGCTTCAGTCACAAGATGGCTCACACTGACCCCCACCCTGTACTACCGCAGCTATTTTTCGGACATTGACATTCTCACCCAAAGTTACACACACATTCACAACAACTATCTGGGTGGCAACATGCGTGGCCGATACCTGGAGCATCAGATACCTTTCATCGGATTTGGCAATGTCAGCGAAATGTACAACCATGTATATACACTTGGGCTTGATGCCCGTTTCAAATTGGGAAAGAAACTGTTCATTTCCGGAAAAGGAGCAATCGTCAAGGAAGAGCCCTCATTATCCCTTCTGCTAAAGGACATAACGCCGTCTTTCTGGGGATGCGCCATGGAACTGGGATACGGCACATTCCTGGGACCTGTAAAGTTCAATCTGCACTGGTCCGATTCCCCTTATGTCAACGGTCTGAATTACAGCCTGTCCGTAGGCTTTGATTTCTAGGGAGTGAATCCGCATTCTGGAACTTCTGCGCTTCCACGTACAGCCCTTCGTTCTTGCTGCTGCCGGATAATTGGAGGCTCACAATTCAAAACATTTGATTGCGGTGAAACCAAGGCAGGCTTCCGCCAAAGCCGGTAACACCAAGTGGCTCCAGGAGGCTTGTAGCAGGGGGCGTTGTTACTCAAGGGCTGTTTTTGAACCTTTCGGTAACACTGACCCGCTCCAGAAGGTGCTGTAACTGGGGGCGGTGTTACCATGCTTGGCGGAATATTCTCCTTGTATTTCTTCTGCACCGGATTCTGCCAAGCTTGCAGAAAAATCGGACTCACAGGCATTCCAGTTGCAACCTTGGCACACTTGTCACTCCCAGTTTTTGAGTCAGCGGCTTTTTCCCACTGATTTTCGACATAGCCTAATTCTGTTTTGTTACAAAAAAAAAGAGGAGGCCGATGTGACCTCCTCCCTTAATTATTGGGGCTCTTGATTAGAAACCGCCAAAGCCACCGAACTGTGACATATCCATTTCCTCAACCTTTACACCGGCGGGAACTTCGAACATAGCTGCGTCAACAGCCTTCTCTTCGAACTTCTTGCAGGTTGAACCGAATGTACCCATGTCTGAGTTCATTTCGTTCTTGAGCTGGATGCCTTTGTAGATCCATACGGTCTGCTCCATGCTCTGGCCCATCATGTCCATAGTCATAGAATACTTGGTGCACTCAACACCGGCAATGGTCTCCTTGCCAAGTTCCTTGATGTTGTTGTCCTTCTTTACCTGATCGGTAAGGTTGTTCCAGTTGATCTGGGCACGGCCACCGCCGAAACCGCCCATACCGCCGAATGCCGGCATCTTGGTAGCGGTCTTTTCTGCATCGTTGATGCGGATCTGAGCGCCGTCCTTGTCTGTAATGGTGCGGGTCTTGCCTTCACCACCCATGAAACCGCCTTCAGAAACCTGAGCGGTCTTGAGACCGTAGTTGTCAAAATAAGTTTCAGTAATCATTTCGTTGCCCATCATATCCATTGACATGGTGATAACGCCTGACTTTACACCGTAAGGTGCATCGGCCGGTGCTCCCTGAGCATTGGCCAGAGATACTACTGCCAGAAGGGCAGCTGCCAAAAACATCTTTTTCATTTCAGTTTTGTTTATAGATTAATAAAAGGTGAATATTCCAATAACTGGCATTCTGTAATTCATATAGAACCCGACGCGCAAAGTTAAACTTGTTTTGCAAATAATCATCATTATTTTCCGCCAATTGTAAAAATCACTAA
This sequence comes from Candidatus Colenecus caballi, assembly GCA_018065615.1. GTDB lineage: Bacteria > Bacteroidota > Bacteroidia > Bacteroidales > Bacteroidaceae > Colenecus > Colenecus caballi. The sequence goes on from JAGHSY010000013.1 coordinate 7,209, forward strand.
ATTTGCAGACCTTTTATAATAATAGAATGAGTTTTATACCCACGCGTACATTTGACTATCTTGAAATACTCAAGACATCCTTTCCTAAAGACGATATCTTTGCCCGCTGCGTAAAAGGTCAGTGGCAGAAAGTCAGCGTTGACGAATACATCGGCCGTTCACGTTCCATAGCATACGGTTTCATGGCTATGGGGTTCCAGCCGCAGGACAAGGTCATAGTCATCACCCCCAACCGTCCGGAATGGAATTTTATTGATATGGGTTCCACTCTGGCAAGACTTGTATTCGTGCCAGTCTACCCCACTCTGAGCAAAGACGAATTCCTGTACATCTTCAACCACAGCGACGCCAAAGCCATTTTTGCCGGAACCCAGCGTCTGTATGACACATTAAGTGAAATTCTGCCGATGATGGACCATGAGGCAAGACTGTTCATGATTGATGACAGTGACAAAGTCCCATGCCTTCGTGACGTGATTGCCGCCGGAAAGTCCGATGAGTCCGTATGGTCCGACAAGGTTGACGAAAACATGCGCACCGTCAGTCCCGATGACGTTGCATCACTGGTATATACATCAGGAACCACAGGCACCCCCAAGGGAGTCATGCTGACCCACATGAACCTGACATTCAACGCCCATTCGCACGCAGTGCGCCAGACCTACGGACCGCAGCACAAGATGCTCAGCTTCCTGCCCCTGTGCCACGTGTATGAGCGCACCATGAACTACGAATATCAGGAAAAGGGAATCAGCACATACTACGCAGAAGGCCTGAAGAGCATAGGCCGTGACATGAAAAGCTGTCACAGTGACGGATTCTGCGCCGTACCACGTGTTCTTGAAAACATGTTCGAAACATTTGACAAGGCACGGAACAACCTTAAAGGTATTGCAAAAACCATTTACGGCTGGTGCTGGAACTACGGCATAAACTTTGACAACCGCAAGCACAACTTCATATATGACTTCAAGCACAGAATGGCAGACAAGCTGGTCTATTCCAAATGGCGTGAAGAGTTGGGTGGTCATGACCTGCTGGTCGTATCGGGCGGTTCATCAATCCGTCCCCAGATTGTCAAACTGTTCAATGCCGCCAGAATGTACATCTATGAAGGCTACGGCATGACAGAGGCTGCTCCCGTAATTTCTGTCAACAGTCCGATGGACGGCTACAACATAATAGGTACTGTAGGCAAGCCCATAGGCGGCAGTGAGCTCAAGTTCGCAGACGACGGAGAAATCCTTACCCGCGGTCCGCACGTCATGAAGGGCTACTACAAGGATCCGGAAGCCACAAAACAGGTCATCGATGAAGAAGGCTGGCTCCACACGGGTGACATCGGAACCTTATTCGAAGGCCAGTACGTCAAGATTACCGACCGCAAGAAGGAAATCTTCAAGATGTCAAACGGCAAGTTCATTGCCCCGCAGATGATTGAGACCCAGATTGCCAATTCTGCCCTGTTCGACTCCAGTTTCGTATTCGGCAAGGACCGCAAGTTTGCATCGGCCATAATAGTTGTCAACATGGAAAAGGCAAAGGAACTGTGCTCTGAACTTGGCATAACTTACATCCATGACAATTCTCTGTTTGACAATGAAAAGCTGCGCGCAAGACTCAACGCCCAGGTTGATGCCATCAACCGTGGCAACGCTTCTTATGAGGCCATAAAGCGCCCCGTATTCGTGTTCGATGAATGGACAAGCGCCAACGGCCTGCTAAGCCAGACCCTGAAGCTGAAGCGCAAGGCCCTGATGGAAAAGTACAGCCCCATCATCAACGAAAAGGTTTACAACGACTGATCAACAGTGATCAACAGGGACTGTCCCCGTTGTGCAGGGACTGTCCCCGTTGTGCAGTTGTGCAAAAAAGAACCCCGAAAGTCTTCAAGGCTTCCGGGGTTCAACATCTATAAACCTAAATGGGCTCAGTCGATATTTAGTGGGGGAAGGCATAGATTGAAGCAAGTCTGAACAGGAAGAATTTCTCATCAACGATACCTCTCAGTGCAGCTCTGAATC
>JAGHSY010000102.1 GCA_018065615.1 Candidatus Colenecus caballi
GGCATGAAGGCACGGGCCAGGAACCGTCTTGGCGGTGAAAGTGTCATGACATCGTTCTCGGACAACATGCTGACCGTCATGACATCGGGCTCCGGGCGTACGGACATTGTGCTGTTTGAGCGCAGGAAGGGGCAGGCGCTTGTTTGCGTGATTACCACTGTCACTGCAAAATACAGCGGTTCCAGCGTGAAATTCTACAATGAGGACTGGACGCCGGTCAACACGGAAAGCCTTATTGACATTCCCGTCTTCAAGGATTATCTGACCCCGCAGGCCCTCAAGTCCGATTCCCTTGACGTGCTGGAAAAGCAGTCCCTGCTGCGTCTGGCTGAAATAACACCCACCACAGAGGCTCTGGAGTTCACCTATACGTCAGTTGATGCCATCGGCCCGGATGCCGCCCTTTTTCGTGACTTCTTCATTCCCGGCCCCGTACGCTACACCTGGAACGGCAAGCGTTTCGTGAAGCAAAAATAACCGTTGGATACGCAGGTTTGTGCGTGACGTCAGGGACGGAATGTGCGTCTGGCGGCGTTTGGCTCCCTGACGTGCGGCGGGAATCAGGAAATACGCACGTACCTGCGTGACGTTAGGGATGGAAAGTGCGTCAGGCGGCGTTTGGCTCCCTAACGTGCGGTGGTATTCAGGGAATACGCAGGTTTTTGCGTGACGTTAGGGAGGAAATGTGCGTCAGGTGGCGTTTGGTTCCCTAACGTGCGGCGGTAATCAGGAAATACGCTCGCACCTGCGTGACGTTAGGGAAGAAATGTGGCTCTGGTGGCGTATGGTTCCCTAACGTGTGGTGGTATTTGGGAAATACGCCCGCACCTGCGTGACGTTAGGGAGGAAATGCGCGTCTGGCGGCGTGAGGCTCCCTAACGTGCGGCGGTAATCGGGAAATACGCACGTACCTGCGTGACGTTAGGGAGGAAATGTGCGTCAGGTGGCGTTTGGCTCCCTAACGTGCGGTGGTATTCGGGAAATACGCACGTACCTGCGTGGCGTCAGGAAATACGCACGTACCTGCGTGATGTCATGGCGGACAGCGGTGGCTGGAAAATAAAAAAGGTTGGCAGAATGTGCCAACCTTTTCTATGTGGTCTGAGAAAATCACTTGCCTCCGCGGCTCTTGGCGTAGCGTGACATGAACTTGTCCACGCGACCTGCGGTATCGACCAGCTTTGACTTGCCGGTGAAGAACGGGTGTGATGTGTTTGAAATTTCGAGCTTGATTACGGGGTAGGTCTGGCCTTCGAATTCAATGGTCTCCTTGGTTGCGCAAGTTGAACGTGAAAGGAAGCAGTCTCCGTTTGACATGTCCTTGAATACTACAGGACGGTAATTTTCAGGATGAATACCTTTTTTCATAACTTATTTTGTTTTTAGTTTCTCCATTTTATCTCCACCGGAATATAGGCGGAGCATTCTTGTATGGGGGTTTGCGGGCGCAAAGATACACATTTTCAGTTAAAGGGCAAGGATAGCGGACTTTTTTTTTATCGGAAGGTGTTTTGTGAAGATTGTTTTTGTATCTTTATGATGGTTTTTCAGGAATGGAATTTTAAAAGATGAAACATAGCCCGATTCTGCTGTTTTTGTGTGCCCTGCTGTTTTCCGGCTGCGGGAAGGGACCGGCCGATGTTCCGGATCCGACCTGCATTGAGGATCTGTTCGGCTACAGGGTCGCTGTCAATTCCGGCGATTCGTACGACCAGCTTATCAGCCAGTATCCCGAAATCATTCCGGTCAGAGTAGGGGGCGGCGAGGTGTTCGTGACGGTGCAGAAGGGCAAGGCTGATTATGGTCTCAGGGACAGCATCTCGTGCCTTTCGGTCGATATATCGGAATACGGGCTTGAACCTAAATTCACGGGTTTCAGGTCAATGGACTATCCGATAGTCTTTTCAAGGGGCAGCGCCGGACTGTGCGCACGGTTCAATGATTTTGTGATGTACGCCGACAGCACCGGACTGCTGCAGCGCCTTAAGAACAAATTGGTGAATGCCGATGAGAGCGTGCATGTTCTTGACAGTCTTGACCTGCCCCGGTCGGGAAAGCCCATGAAAATTGCCGCGGCCGGCATTATGTACCCCTACACATATTACAGCGGCAACGAACTGACCGGCTTCCAGACCGACATGATGCGGCATTTCAGCGCGTGGTCCGGAATACCTGTGGAAATAAAGTTCTATGACATAAGCGCTGCCATACAGGAACTGCAGATTAACCGTCTGGATGCCACGTACATTCCAATTACCATAAATGAGGAGAGGGCGCAGATGGTCATGGCTTCGATTCCGTATATCCATGACGGAGGAATGTGTTTCGGCCGCATAAAGGGATATGTGGACAGGGAGAGTTTTTTCAGCAAGGTGAAAAACAGTTTCCTTAACAACCTGATAACGGAAAACCGGTGGACCCTGATGACCGATGGATTATGGCTTACCATATACGTTTCACTGCTGTCTGTGCTGCTTGCCACGGTCATCGGTGCCCTGATATGCCGTATGCGCATGTCCGGGAGACGGTTTGCCGCGGGCTTTGCCGGGGCGTTCGTCGAGGTGGTGCGCAGCATTCCGCTGCTGGTGCTGCTCATGCTGCTGTTCTACGTTGTTCTGGCACCGTTGCAGCTGCCGGCCCAGATGACTGCGGTGATATGTTTCGGACTGTATTTCGGCGCATACATGAGTGAGACGTTCCGTACCGGAATTGAAGGCATTGATGCCGGACAGTGGGAGGCGGGTGCGGCCCTTGGCATGAAGCGTTTCATGACGTTCCGCAAGGTGGTGCTGCCACAGGCCATGCTAAGAATAATTCCGGTGTACAAGGGACAGATGATAACGCTGGTCAAGAGTACCTCGATTATAGGGTATGTTGCCATTATGGATTTGACCAAGGCCGGCGATGTGATTCGCGCACGCACGTTCGATGCGTTCTTCCCGCTGCTGTTCGTGGCTGCCATCTACCTGCTTGTCTCGTGGCTGTTCGGCCTTGGACTTGATATATTGGAAAAGAGACTTACCCCCAAAAGCCGCAGAATATGAAAGCGCTGAAATTAATTCTACCCGCATTGCTGTTCCTTGCATCATGCAGGACGGAACCCGGCAGGCCTGACATACGGTCGGTGGAATCGCTTGATGATCTGGCGGGGTTCAAGGTGGCTACATCGGCCGGCAGTTCGTATGACCTTATGCTGTCTGACATTCCAGGTGTGGAAGTTGTGCGCATCGGTGTGGGCGAGCTGTTGCTTGCCGTTGAGAAGGATATGGCCGATTTCACTCTGATGGACCAGACCCAGGCGCAGATGGCGAATCTTGAAAGCCGCGGTCTGGAAATACGCATGTCCGGAATAATGAAGAGTACCGCATCGGCCGGATTCCGCCTTGACGATACGGCTCTGTGCAATGAATTCAATGAGTTCCTGGCGGAGTTCAGGCAGAGCGGTGAATATGACAGGTGGGACAGCCTGTGGCGCAGCAACTGCGATTCAATGGCCCAGGTGCTTATACGCCGCCCGCGTCCTCAGGGAGACCGTACCATCCGGGTGGGAATCACGGACAACATTTTTCCGTACATATACATCAAGGACGGCAGTCTGACAGGAATGGAGGTTGATGTCATGGAGCATTTCTGCAGCAGTGCGGGCATTGTGCCCGAATACATAGCCCAGGAATTCACGACCCTGATACCTGCGCTCAATTCGGGGAAAATCGATGTCATACTGTCACACATGCGCGTCACCGCCGAAAGGTCAAAGCAGGTGCTTTTCTCGGCCCCTTACATAGAAGGCGGAGGCGCCCTGATTTGCCGCAGCGGTGCATCGGTCATGCCGGAAAAGGCGGGAATATGGCAGAGGCTGAAGGACAGCATAGACAGGAATCTGATAAGGGAGAACCGGTGGCAGCTGCTCGTAGAAGGCCTGTGGCGGACAATCCTCATTTCGGTGCTGTCAATACTTGCAGGTACCATGATTGGCATATTGCTGTGCATGGTGCGCATGAGCCGCAGCAAACCGGTAGCCAATACATCGAAAACGGTGATAGACCTGGTGCGCGGCATTCCCATACTGGTGCTGCTCATGATAATGTGCTATGTGGTTTTCGCCTCGTCGCGCATTCCGGCGCTGTGGATTTCGGTGATCAGCTTCGGACTTTATTACGGTGCCTACTTCTGTGAGATTTTCCGTACCGGAATGATGGGCGTCAGTCCTGGCCAATGGGAGGCAGGCGCGGCCCTTGGACTTAGAAAAATCCAGACATTCAGACTGGTCGTGCTGCCTCAGGCCCTGACACGGATAATACCCGTCTTCAAGGGCGATGTCATTGCGCTTATAAAGGGTACTTCCATAGTGGGCTATGTGGCGGTAATGGACCTTACGCGTGCCGGAGACCTTATCCGTTCACGCACCATGGACGCATTTTTCCCGCTTATAATTGTGACTATTGCATATTTCTTCCTGTCGCGCCTGGCAGGGTTCGGACTTGATGCCCTGAACAGGAAGGTGACACCAAAAGGCAAAGCCGTATGATTACAGTCAGACATTTGAAAAAGGTCTTCAAGGACCAGTCAAAAGAACTTACGGTTCTCAGTGACGTGAATTGTGAAATAAGAAAGGGCGAGGTCATTTCGATCATAGGTCCTTCAGGTACAGGAAAAAGCACATTCCTGCGTTGTCTGAACCGGCTTGAGGAACCGACCGGCGGCCAGATTGAGATTGACGGCACGGACATTCTTGACCGCAAGGCCGATGTAAGCATGCTGCGCCGCAAGATGGGCATGGTGTTCCAGAACTTCAACCTGTTTGAACATCTTACAATTCTGGACAACATTACGCTGTGTCCCATGACGGTGCTTGGCCAGTCCCGGTCCGATGCCGAAAAACGCGGTATGGAACTGCTTGAGATGGTGGGTCTGCATGACAAGGCCGGCAGTCTGCCGTGCGAGTTGTCGGGCGGCCAGAAGCAGAGGGCGGCCATTGCGCGCTGTCTTGCCATGAACCCGGAAATCATCCTGTTTGACGAACCCACATCGGCCCTTGACCCTACCATGGTAAGTGAGGTGCTTGCCGTCATACGCCGTCTGGCCGCTCAGGGCATGACCATGGCCATTGTAAGCCATGAAATGCAGTTCGTCCGTGATGTCAGCACCCGTGTGTTCTTCATGTACGGCGGTGAGATTTATGAGGAGGGGACTCCGGAACAGATTTTTGAAAATCCGCAGAAACCGGTCACCAAGGCGTTCGTGAACAGGATACGCAGCCTTGACTTCAGGCTTGAGAACCGTCATTATGATTTGTACGGAATGTTCGGCCGGATTGAGACTTTCTGCTCGAAATACGGGCTTGGAACTGTTCTGGTAGGAAAAGTCCAGCATGTCATTGAAGAGATGCTGTCTGAAATTCTGCCGTTTGCAGGGCCTGTCAGCGTTAATCTGGAATACAGCGAGAAGACTTACGGACTAAGCCTGCTGTTCACGCAGGAAAACGCATCGGCACCCATTCTTGCAGGGAATGACGCTGACTCGGTGTCGCTGATGCTTGTGCGCGGAATGTCCAAATCTATGACAGAAACAGAGCCGGGCCTGATACGTGTGGAGTTCTAAACTTTGTGAAAGTTGAAAAATTTATGCGGTTTCCATTTTTAAATAGAGTGGAAAGAATGTAATTTTGCGCCCGAATTACAAGGATATTCATTCACAAACACATAAAAACATGGTTAACTACAAAGATCTGGGTCTTGTAAATACCCGCGCAATGTTTGCTGCTGCCGTAAAGGGCGGTTATGCAATCCCCGCATTCAACTTCAACACAATGGAGCAGATGCAGGCTATAGTTATGGCTGCCGTAGAGACTAAGTCTCCGGTCATCATGCAGGTTTCAAAGGGCGCCCGCAACTATGCAAACGCTTCAATCCTGCGCTACATGGCAGAAGGTGCTGTCGCTTACGCCAAGGAACTTGGCTGCGAACATCCTGAAATTGTTCTCCATCTTGATCACGGTGACAGCTTCGAACTGTGCAAGGACTGCATTGACATGGGCTTCTCATCAGTCATGATTGACGGTTCACATCTTCCCTTTGAAGAGAACATCGCCCTTGCAAAGAAGGTCGTTGACTACGCACATCAGTTCGATGTTACCGTAGAGGCCGAACTTGGTGTCCTGGCAGGCGTTGAGGATGAGGTTTCAGCCGCTGAATCACACTACACCAAGCCCGAAGAGGTCATTGAATTCGCTACCCGCACAGGCTGCGACTCTCTGGCCATTTCAATAGGTACATCACACGGCGCACACAAGTTCACTCCCGCACAGTGCACACTTGTGAACGGCGTTCTGGTTCCACCTCCACTGGCATTCGACGTTCTGCATGAGATTGAAAAGAAGCTTCCCGGCTTCCCCATCGTACTGCACGGCTCATCATCAGTTCCTATGGACGAGGTCAACACCATCAACCAGTTCGGCGGCCATCTGGAAGCTGCCATCGGTATTCCTGAAGAACCGCTGCGTGAAGCTTCAAAGAGCGCTGTCTGCAAGATCAACATTGACTCTGACTCACGTCTGGCCATGACCGCTGCTATCCGCAAGCACCTTGCAGAGCATCCGGGTGACTTTGATCCCCGCCAGTATCTGAAGCCCGCCCGCGAGAACATGAAGAAGATGTACATCCACAAGATTGTGAACGTGCTGGGTTCTGACGGCAAGCTGCTCAACCAGTAATCGGACATTGCTCTCCACAGATATGGAAAGACAGGCTTTCGGGCTTGTCTTTCCTTTTTTTATTTTTAAAAATGCTTGTTATTCGGTTTTTTCATTAAGTTTGTAAACTTTTGCTTTCAGTGCATGAGGTTCCGTTTAAGACATATTGTCCCGTTGCTTTCACTGCTTGCAGTTTCTTGCGGTGAGGGTGAATACAAGGTTTGTGATGACGGTGTCATTGTCAACGTCAGGGATATTATGCCCGGCGGTCCGCAAAAGGTCAGGCTGACGGTAATGTCGGACCGTATTATACGCGTCACAGCCACTCCTGACAAGGCTTTCCATGATCACGGCAGCCTTATGATACTTCCTGACGCCAGACATGAGACTGAATTTGCGGTACGCAGCTCAAAGGACGCTGTCACACTGCAGACAGCCGGTCTCAATGTGCGTGTCATGAAGTCCGATGGCACCGTGTCGTTTGCCGATGCCGGCGGAAACCGCATAACCGATGAATCACAGCCGGTATCATTCGTTCCCATTACAGTCGATGACACGCACGGTTATTCGACCCTGAACCGCTTCAACACCACTCCTGACGAGGGCCTGTACGGACTTGGCCAGCATCAGTCCGATGAGTGGAACTACAAGGGAGAGAATGAGGAACTCTTCCAGTACAACACCAAAATAAGCATACCTTTTGTCATTTCATCAAAGGGATACGGCATTCTGTGGGATTCATATTCCCAGGCCCGTTTCGGCAACCCCGAACCCTACAGCCAGCTGAACCGCGTGTTCAAGCTGTATGACAGGGATACCGTTCCCGGCAGTCTGACAGGTACATATGAATCAGTCAGGAACGGCAGGTGGATTTCCGGACGTGGATATTCACTGTTTTCACCGGGAAATGAGTCACGTAATGAGGATTCGCTGTATTTCGTGAACTCCGATATGATAAGGCTGCTGCCGGAAAGACTTGGTAACAACGTCACTTATGAAGGTTATCTTGAACCGGAAGAAAGCGGCGAATACAGATTCCTGCTGTACTATGCCGGATATGTGACCGTCTTCATTGACGGTGATACCGTCGTGTCAGAGCGCTGGCGTACGGCCTGGAACCCGAATTCATGGAAATTCCCATACACCATGGAGGCAGGCCGCAAGTATCATCTCAGGATTGACTGGAAACCGGACGGTCCGACGTCATATCTTGGCCTTACGGCATATTCACCCACACCCAAGGAAGAACAGGAGCGTCTGACCATGTGGAATGAGATGGTCCAGCAGTCGGACTACTACTTCATAGCCGGCGACAACATGGACGGGGTGGAGCGGGGACTTCACAGTCTGGTAGGCAGGCCCAACATCATGCCGAAGTGGGCAATGGGATTCTGGCAGAGCCGTGAGCATTACCGTACGCAGAATGAGGTCGTGGCCACAATGGCCGAATTCCGCCGCCGCGGCATCGGAATAGACAATATAGTTCAGGACTGGAACTACTGGGAGGAGGATGCCTGGGGTTCACATGAGTTTGACAGCAAGCGCTATCCTGACCCAAAGGCCATGGTTGACAGGATTCATGACATGCACGGGCATCTCATGATTTCAGTATGGCCCAAATTCTACACCACGACTGAACATTTCAAGGAATTTGAGGATGGCGGCTGGATGTACATGAAGGCCGTTGAAGACAGCATAAAGGACTGGGTCGGCCCCGGATACACAGGTTCCTTCTATGATGCCTACGCTCCGGGAGCTAGGGAACTGTTCTGGAACCAGCTTAAGGAACATCTGTACGGATACGGCATTGACGCCTGGTGGATGGACGCCAGCGAGCCGAACATACGAGACTGTGTTCCAATGGATTACTGGAAGGAACTTTGCGGGCCTACAGCCTTGGGTTCATCGACGGAATACCTTATGGCCTATTCGCTGATGAATGCCCAGGCAATTTATGAGGGACTCATGAAGGAGGATCCTGACAAGCGCGTGTTCCAGCTTACCCGTTCAGGCTATGCGGGACTGCAGCGCTATTCGGCGGCATCGTGGAGCGGTGACATAGGCACCCGCTGGGAGGACATGCGTTCCCAGATTACGGCCGGTCTGAACTATTCGCTTTGCGGCAATCCGTACTGGACCATGGATATTGGCGGTTTCTGCACGGAAAACCGCTATGCCAATGCGGCACGCAATGTATGGAACAGGAACAGCCAGGACCTTCGGGAATGGCGCGAACTTCAGACCCGCTGGTACCAGTTCGGCACATTCTGTCCCCTGTACCGTGCCCACGGCCAGTATCCCAACCGTGAGGTCTGGAACATTGCTCCTGCCGGACATCCTGCATACGAGTCAATAGTCTATTACAACAGAATGCGCTACAGGCTCATGCCATACATCTATTCCCTGGCAGGGCGTGCCTGGCTGTACGGCAACGTGATCATGCGCGGACTGGTGCTTGATTTTGCCGATGACTCCATTGCCGCGGCAACATCGGACCAGTACATGTTCGGACCGTCACTCATGATCTGTCCGGTTTATGAATATGAGGCCCGCACGCGTGACGTCTATCTGCCTTCAGGCCGATACTGGTACGACTATTATACTGATTCGGTCTATGCGGGCGGTCAGCATATTGAGGCCGATGCCCCGTATGAACGCATTCCTTTGTTTGTCCCGTCGGGCGGCATACTTGTGTCGGGACCTGAAATGCAGTATGTTGACGAAAAGCCGCTTGACAGCTTTACCGTTGACGTTTATGCAGGAAGCAACGGCCGTTTCATTCTTTATGAGGATGACGGTGAGACGAATTCATACGCCAACGGAAGCTATTCCACAATCCCCATGTTCTATTCAGAAAATGAGGACGGATGTTCTTTCGTGCTTGGAATACGTACGGGTGCGTATGACGGAATGCTGTCGGTACGCAAGGCGAATATCCGTCTGCATCTGCCGGACAGGGTGGTGGAACATACGGTTGACTATTCAGGAGAAAGAGTCAACTGGTACATTTCTTATGACGAACTTTACTAATTAATATCATTATGAAAAAGTATCTGTTAGGTTATGACATAGGCAGTTCTTCAGTGAAGGCCAGCCTGGTGTCCGTTGAGACTGGAAAAAGTGTGGCTTCGGCCTTTTATCCCGACTCGGAAGCTCCTATCAAGGCAATCAATCCCGGTTGGGCCGAACAGGAGCCCGAAGACTGGTGGACATATCTCAAGAATGTGACTGCCAAGGTCAAGGAAATGTCAGGTGCCAAGGCTACAGACATTGAGGCAATAGGTATCTCTTACCAGATGCACGGCCTGGTATGTGTAGGCCGTGACGGCAAGGCCCTGCGCCCCGCCATTATCTGGTGCGACTCACGTGCTGTCCCTTACGGTGACAAGGCTTTCCGTGAAATTGGCAAGGGCCAGTGCCTGACCAACCTTCTGAACTCTCCAGGCAACTTCACCGCTGCCAAGCTGGCATGGGTAAAGGAGAATGAACCGGCCATATATGAGAAGATTGACAAGATCATGCTGCCGGGTGACTACATTGCCATGCGTCTTACCGGCACGACCTGCACAACGGTTTCTGGTCTGTCTGAGGGCATGATGTGGAACTTCAAGGAGAATGAGGTGGCCGATTTCCTGCTGGACTACTACGGATTCAGCAAGTCTCTGATTCCTGAAATAAGACCAACATTCTCAGAGCAGGGCCGCATTTCAATTGCCGCAGCCAAGGAACTGGGCATCGAGGCCGGTACACCTGTCACATACCGTGCCGGTGACCAGCCCAACAACGCACTTTCACTCAACGTGTTCAATCCGGGCGAGATTGCCGCAACCGCCGGCACATCGGGCGTAGTCTATGGCGTGAACGGTGCTGTGAACTTTGATCCTCAGTCACGCGTGAACACATTTGCACACGTCAACCACACAACCAAGGCCAACCGCCTGGGCGTTCTTCTGTGCATAAACGGCACCGGTATCCTGAATGCCTGGACCCGCAGGAACATCATGCTTCAGGGCCTGTCATATTCCGATATGAACGAGATTGCATCGGCCGTACCTGTAGGCTGTGACGGAGTTTCAGTGCTTCCGTTCGGAAATGGCGCCGAACGTGTTCTGGGCAACAGGAACGTGGGTTGCAGCATTCACGGATTCAATTTCAACATCCACAACCGTAACCACATGGCGCGTGCCGTGCAGGAGGGCATTGTGTTCTCATTCAAGTATGGTATGGAGGTCATGGTCGAGATGGGCATGGAAATTTCAAAGATCCATGCAGGCAATGCCAACATGTTCCTGAACCCGGTATTCCGCGACACTTTGGCCGGAATTACAGGTGCAACCATCGAACTTTTTGATACTGACGGTTCTCTTGGTGCCGCCAAGGGCGCAGGTATTGGTGCCGGCATTTACAGGAACAATGACGAGGCATTCGCTTCACTTGAAAAGATCCGCGTCATTGAGCCCGATGTCAAGCGTGTGCCGCAGTATGAAGAGGCCTACGCAAGGTGGAAGAAGATTCTGAACATGTATATGAACGAATTCTAATTAATTAATTCTTAAAGGAATTGATAATTTGAATTATAAATGTAACTTTGCCTTTCGCGCACAGAAAGGCGTCAGAGTGAGATTTATTTATTGTTTTATTCATAAATTTTAATTTTATGGCAAAGAAAGAGTATTTTCCTGGTCTGAAGAAGATCGAGTTTGAAGGCAAGGACAGCAAGAATCCTATGGCTTTCCATTATTATGATGCTGAAAAGATTATTATGGGCAAGCCCATGAAGGACTGGCTGCGTTTCGCTATGGCATGGTGGCACACTCTGTGCGCAGAAGGTGCTGACCAGTTCGGCGGTGGAACCAAGACTTTCCCCTGGACTGACGCTGATCCTCTGCAGATGGCCAAGAATAAGGTCGATGCAGGTTTCGAATTCATGCAGAAGCTTGGTATCCCTTATTTCTGCTTCCACGATGTTGACCTGATTTCAGAAGGTGCAAACGTTGAGGAATATGAAGCCAACATGAAGGCTATCGTTGCTTACATCAAGCAGCAGCAGAAGAAGACCGGTTGCAAGCTGTTGTGGTCAACCGCCAACGTATTCGGCAACAAGCGCTATATGAACGGTGCTTCCACCAATCCTGATTTCGATGTTGTTGCACGCGCTATCGTTCAGATCAAGAACGCTATCGATGCAGGTATCGAGCTTGGTGCAGAGAACTACGTATTCTGGGGCGGCCGTGAGGGTTACATGAGCCT
>JAGHSY010000106.1 GCA_018065615.1 Candidatus Colenecus caballi
TTTTGTGCATTGAAAATACAACACCTTGTCTTAGCGCTTCCGGAACTGCGGATTTTCACCACTGAATTCCTGCTGTCCCCATACTATTTCGGGTGAGCCCAGGGTCTGCCGGCCGTTGATTATGCAGATGCGGCCTTTTGACGGCTTGCTCAAGAGCTTGCCGTCCAGGCTGAAGATGGCCGGCGTGTCATCGGACATCAAGTTCGCAATATCAGCTACCGCCGTCTGCCCGGACTGGTACGTTATTCTGTACAAATGTCCTGATTCAGTGTACAGGCAGGCAATGACGCTTATACCATTGTCCTGCTCTGTTATGGAAAATGTTGATTTGATGGCGTAGTCTGGGTCTTGCCCAATCCATGCGTAGGTGAAATCAGGATTGAAATCCCTGTTCCAGCTTGAATATGTCCTGCCGTCTTCCAGACCGCTTTCTGGCGCGTAGATGTCAAAGCCGTAGAGCGAACCGTCAGCATCACGTAGAATCACCATCCAATCCTGCGAGTCCGTATAATACTCTTTGCTGCAATCTGTGGCAGTGACGTATATTGTGTCATATTCCAGTGGGGTGCCGGGCATGACGAACCTGAGACCTCCCACAGGAGTATCCAGCGGCTGGCCATTCGCATCGGCAGTGCAGTCTGATGCGTCAAAGACAATCATTCCATCGACATACCTGCCGCCAGTGGCGGTGATGAAATAGTCCTGACCGCTGACGTTGTTTTTCCAGCCCGTATTCTGTCTTTCAATGCAGACATTGTCCGGGTCCGCAGCGTTGACGGTGATGTCCGTGTTTGTGTAGGTGGCGTCACTGACCGTGCTGCCGTCCCAGAACAGGTTTACAAATTTGTACGATGTTCCATTCTGCAGTGTCCGGACATTATACGCATGGGGAGTGCTTGCATTGCCCGACAGAAATGATACCACGCTGTCCGTTACGGTTGATGTGCCTAGAACGTCCCACTGTTCCGGTATCGGACTTTCCGTGTACGTGAATACAAACGGGACGACGGGTGCATCCTTGCTGTTCAGATCCGATTCGGCATAGCAGTAGTTGTAAGTGTAAATGTTGCCGGCGTTGTTTCTGACTGTCAGCTTGCCGCCTGTCAGGGCATATTTGTCACCACCCATGGATTCAATTGTAATGAAAGATTCGGCCTGAGCATACAGGTAACGGAAATTGCTGTTGTACTGGACAAAGGAATATTCTCCGATGGAGCAGTCCGCAGAACTGAAAGTGCCGGCTATGGAGTGCTCTTCAGGAAAAAGGTGCAGTTCAACCGTGCTGGGGTAGGTGGTCTGCTTGTTGTATTCTGCTGTGTTTTTGGCATTCTGGGTGATAATCAGAATGTATTCGTTGAGATATGCGGAAGAAAGGTCTTCAATCTCAACTGATACAGGGCTGCACTTGTAGTTGTATGAAGCAGCCATGACACTGGTGCTGACGCATAATGCCATAGTGCTGAATATGTTCGATAAAAGTCCTTTCATAAGTATGTCTGTAAAATGTTTGTGCAAAGATAAAGGCTTTTTGTACTTTTGCGGCAAAATTTCAAATTATGAGGAAAACCATTCTGCTTTTGCTCCTTTTGATTTCTGTTCCTTTTCATGCTGAAAGACATGTTGTCGTTGCGACTTATGACAGCAAGTGTGTGTCATCGGCTTTAGTTGTGACGGATTATTTGCTGATACGCAATGATTCCATTCTGCTGACATGCACTGACGGGAATGTCATTCTCAAGTCAGCGTTGTGTGATCTCCGTTCCATTTCCGTGCAGGACATGGAACCCACATCGGTACAGACGGTCAGCCTGACTGATACGGCAGGCATACAGTCCGGCAAGGCTGTGAAACTCCTGAAGGACGGTCTGCTGTACATTGTCAGAGATAACGTGAAATATTCAACAAACGGAGTGCTGGTGCCATGAAACAGCTTCTACTGCTTATTCCGTTCATTGCACAGTGGTCTTTCTATAACAAAGGCCAGCTTGTGCTGACTGCCGATGAGACCGATATTGATTCCGTCACTGTCAGCATGCATTTTCTTGAAGACCTGTCATTTGGAATATCACAGACGGACAAAAGTCTGACAATTACGCCATCAGACCTTGAACGCACGTATGTCTGGCAGCTGGTGGACAACAGCTCACTTCGTCAGATGGCGCAGCTGGTCGGTAAAAGACAGATTTCTGCGGAAGAGTTCTGGCAGTATTATATCGATATGATTTTTGATCCAAGATATGATCTGGACTGCGGTGTCATAGAACTGAATTATGAGGAAAGGGCCATTACCCCTGGCACCTATACCATCATCATAGCCGGATGTGATTCGCTGGGTTACAGGACATCGGACTTTACAACCAAACGCATCGGTATAGGAACTCATAGAAGGAGCATGCTGTACGCTGCGCAGCCTGCGGTAACTGACACTTTATATTATTTTGAGTTCTGGAAAGACGGCAGGATAGTGGCCGAACTGCCGTCAGACGCTGTTGACAGCATAACCGTGAGTGAAGTGCCAAAGCCTGTCACGTTGGATCTTGCTGTGATGGATGTGGGCAAGACAAACGCTACGATAAGTGTCAGCCCGTCATATTCTGTGCCCTATTATTTTGATTATGTGCAGTCTTCTGTATTCGAGTCTTTTCCCGATGACGAGACATTTGCCAACCGGTATATTGCATTTCTCAAAGAAAACTATCAGGATTTTGCGCCGTTGCTGAGCCATGAGCAGGACAGTTATACGTTTACCGCTCAGGACGGATTGGCTTCCGGCACGGACTATTATGCTTTCGCTTTTGCTGTCAATATGGCCGATACCACTTATGTGCCGCACCTTGCCAAACAGAAATTCACGACCTGGCAGCAGTCTTTCATAGACGGTTTTACATTTGATTTCAAGTATCTGTCCGAATCCAACCGCATTCAGATTTCTCCATCAATAGATGATGCCCCGTATGTATGGAGCATTTGGCCGGAGAGTGAAGTCAACAGGGATTATGGCGGATCACCGGAGCGCGCATGGAAGGAGAATGTCTCCATTACTGCGGGCCTTGGGTTCATTGATACCGGAATCAGTTATGTGAACATTGCTTACGAATGTCTCTGGCCAGGCAAGTATTATCTGACAGTAGCCGGTTATGATAACGGCCAGACCACACCGGTCTCAGTTTATGTCGTGACAGTGGAATAGGGCGGATAAGATTCCGCGCATTTTCCCAGTATCTGGTTTGAGTCTGACAGCTGTGACGAACAGGAAACAGTGGCTCACCCGAAAACTAGTGGGGGTATTTTCGGCTCAGCGGGACTTTAGTGGTGGATACTGTTTCTGCGCGAGATTCCAGCCGTTCAAGCGTGATGTGCCGCCTGGAGCCCTGTGGGTGGGGTGCCGTTCTTTGGACTGGACAGTTCGATGCACTTTTTACCCGTTTTGTGCATTGAGATT
>JAGHSY010000055.1 GCA_018065615.1 Candidatus Colenecus caballi
ATTCTATATTATTTCTAGGATGATGTGATACAATTTCCTCACGAAGACGGGTACGGTCTATATGGGTATAAATCTCAGTTGTTGAAATTTTCTCATGGCCAAGCATGCATTGTATTGCACGCAGATTTGCACCACCTTCAAGCAGGTGTGTGGCGAACGAATGACGGAATGTATGCGGACTGACCGTTTTGGTGATTCCGGCTTTGGACACCAGATCTTTGACAATATCGAACACCATCACCCTTGAGATAGGACGACCGCGTCTGATACTGAGAAACAGAAAGTGCTCTGAACCAGCCTTTATGTCAATGTGACAGCGGTCATCGAGATAAAGTGATATTTCATGGATGGCCCTTGGAGAAATGGGGACCAGACGTTCTTTGTTTCCCTTGCCGGTGACTCGTATGAACCCTTCTTCAGGATACAGGTCCTGCATTTTAAGTGAGCAAAGTTCAGAAACACGCAGACCGCAACTGTACATGGTCTCTAACATGGCCCTGTTCCGATGTCCTTCCGGTGCTGTGAGATCAATGCAAGATATAATGGTGTCTATTTCCTGCACGGTGAGAACATCAGGCAGATGACGACCGGTCTTGGGTGATTCAAGCAGCTCACTTGGATCATCAGGCCGATAACCGTCCAGATTCAGAAATTTGAAGAAAGACCTGACACCGGAAAGAATTCTGGCCTGGGAACGCGGAGCGATACCCAGATCACCCATAGCTGCGGCAAAGCCGTGAAGATCATCAAGAGTGACAGTCTGCTCGTCAAGGTTGCAGTCATCAAGGTAACCGAGCAGTTTGCCACAGTCATCCATATACGCCTCCAAGGTATTGGGAGACAATGACTTTTCCAAAAGCAGGTACTGTCGGTAACGTTGCAGGACTGCGGTATGTGAACGCCCTGTATTATTTTCCATTGTCAGAAAATCAGCTTAACTTTGCAAAGTCCAAAGATAAGGAAAAATGGCGACAGGCGGACAAGGAATAGGATACACAGGTGAAGACGTGCTGGAAGAATACATTTCAGCACACATCGAACCTGAAGGTGAACTGCTTTCAGCCCTGTACAGGGAAACGAACCTGAAGCTCCTTAACCCCAGGATGGCATCGGGCCACATACAGGGAAGACTTCTGAAAATGCTGGTTTCAATGCTGAACCCTGCCAGAGTTCTGGAAATAGGCACATTCACCGGATACGCAACCCTGTGCATGGCCGAAGGGCTGAAAGATGGTGCAGTGATTCATACCGTTGAAATTGACGATGAATTGGAGAATTTCATTACCGGATGGATTACACGTTCACCTTTTGCCGAAAGAATCAGGCTTCATATAGGGAATGCTCTTGACGTGGTTCCACAGCTGGGACTTCAGTTTGACATGATGTTCATGGACGGTGAGAAGAGAGAATATCCGCTATATTATGAGAATCTGCTGGATTTTGTCAGGCCGGGCGGATACATCCTGGCAGACAACACTCTTTGGGACGGGCACGTTGCCGACAAGGCGTATGACAGGGACGAACAGACTGTGGCTATCAGAAAATTCAACGATATGGTGGCATCGGACTCAAGAGTTGAAGTTGCCATGATTCCAATTCGTGACGGACTGACAATCATTAGAAAAAAACAGGATTGAAATATGGATTCTACCAGACAACAGAAAATTGCAAGGCTCATTCAGAAAGAACTGAGCGAACTTATCCTTCAGCAGACAAAACTTGCCAAGGGACTGCTCATTACGGTAAGCGAAGTCAAGGTCAGCAGCGATCTTGGCATTGCTACTGCCTATTTAAGCGTTTTCCCTTCAGAAAAAGGAGAAGAAACCGTTAAGAACATCAATGCGAATGTCAAGCAGATACGCTTCGATCTTGGACAGAGGGTACGCCATCAGCTGCGCGTGATTCCTGAACTACGTTTCTTCCTTGACACGACAATTGATTACATGGCACATATTGACGAACTGCTGAAAAAGTGAATTTCCCGCTGTTTATAGCTAAGCGTTACCTTTTTGCAAAAAAGAGCCATAACGTTATCAATGTGATTTCAGGCATTTCCATTGCCGGAGTCGCATTGGCTTCATTTGCCCTGATCTGCACTCTGTCCGTATTCAACGGATTCAATGATCTTGTAGCATCGCTGTTCCGTGATTTTGACCCGGAGCTCAAGGTCGTTCCGGCACAGGGAAAATTCTTGAAAACCACCGATGAAAACATTGAAAAAGCATGCAGTCTCCCATTCATTGACGCGTGCAGTTTCACTCTTGAGGAACAGGCTCTGATAAGCTACAAAAGCAAGCAGGAAATTGCAATGATAAAAGGTGTTGCTGACAATTACCATGACCTTGTCAACATTAAAGGACTGCTTTTGGGTAAAGGCATTTTCATGCTTGAAGATGAAGTCTGCCATTACGGTATTCTCGGGGCCGGACTGATGAGCAGGTTGGACTGCGGGACAAGTCCGGCATACCCGCTTAAACTTTACATTCCCAAAAAGGAGGGACGTGTCAGCCTGACCAATCCGACCGGGGCCTTCAACCAGGCTAACATCTACTCTCCCGGTGTCGTATTCCGCGTGGAACAGGAGAAATATGATAACAGTTATGTAATTGTATCACTTGAACTGGCGCAGAATCTTACCGACAGGCAAGATGAAGCATCGGCCCTGGAAATAATGCTGAAGGATGGCATCGGACTTAGAAAAGCCAAACGTGAACTGACAGCGGTACTGGGACCCGAATTTCTGGTTCTTGACCGTTTTGAGCAACAGGCCGATGTGTTCAAGGTCGTGAAGCTTGAGAAACTGGTTTCTTACCTGTTCCTTACATTCATTCTGCTCATTGCATGCTTCAATATAATAGGTTCACTCATCATGCTGATTGTCGAAAAACAGCAGGACATCAGTCTGCTTGGAAGCATGGGCGCAGAACAGAAGACCATTGAAAGGATATTTGTTACAAATGGCATTCTCATTTCTCTGATAGGAGCCGTTTCAGGACTTATATTGGGTGTAGCGGCAATTTTCGTTCAAAAGAGATTCGGAATAATCACACTTGGAGCAGAAGGAAGTTTCATAGTTGACGCATACCCGGTAAGCATTCAGTGGCAGGACATCATTCTGGTACTTGTTACGGTACTGGCCGTCAGTTTCCTGTCAGTACGTCCAATCGGGCCCATTGCCCGGAAATTCATCAGGAAATCAGAGTGACACGGTCTGCACGTCAATCGGGCCGTCAAGGAAAACCGATGCGTTCGGAAGGAATGTCTCAACTGATTCAGTGGTCAGATACCTGCATTCGCCACCTTTTGAACAGCGTTCATCCATATCAGGGTGACGTCTGAGATAGTCGGCCAATGAAGCGGCCACATATTCACCTTGCGAAATGACCTTCACTCCTTCAGGAACATATCTGACAATCTTGTCCAGAAGCAGCGGATAATGGGTGCAGCCCAGAATGATTGTATCTATCATGGAATCTTTGGACAGCAGATTCTCAACGTGACGGCGGACAAAGAAATCAGTTCCATCGGACTGTGATTCCCCTGATTCGACCAATGGAACCCAAATGGGACATGATTCAGCAGTTACCTTGATGTCAGGAAACAGTTTGTTGATTTCCAATGGATAGGACAAAGATTTGACTGTTCCGGGAGTAGCAAGAAGTCCGATATGGCGGGTTTTTGTCATTTCACCGATGGATTCTACGGTTGGACGGATAATTCCAAGGACACGTCTGGAAGAATCAATACGGGGCAGGTCAACCTGCTGGATTGTCCTGAGTGCTTTGGCCGATGCCGTGTTGCATGCAAGGATGACCAGCTGGCAACCCATTTCAAACAGTTTGGTCACACATTGGAGAGTGTACTCATAGACAACCTGGAACGATCTTGTTCCATAAGGTGTTCTGGCATTGTCTCCAAAATACAGAAAATCATATTCAGGCATGGCCTGACGAATGTGTCCCAGTATTGTCAGGCCGCCATATCCCGAGTCAAAAACCCCGATGGAACCGGCCTTTTTTGAAAGATTCTCTGATTTCATACGCGTTATCTGTCTGTAATTATCTGTACGTCCTCCTTAGTGGCGGGGCTTTCAATACCTACAAGAACATACACATCATGAGAAATGTCAACGCCTTTGGTTTCGTTGATGTAAAGGTATGTCCTTGTTCCCGTATCTATCACATAATCCAATCCTGACTTGCGGCATACCTGTGAAACGGCCATGAGAAGCTTCTTTCTCAACGGATCCAGCAGATTGTCACGCTGCTGTTCAAGTTCATTCTGGATTCTCTGCTTGAACATGGCGTTATTGTCCATAAGAAGCTGCAGCTCCTTCTGGCGTTTGGCAACTATTGAAGGAGAAAGATGGTCCTGTTCCAGCATGAATTCCACATACTGCCTTTCGAATTCACGCTTTGAACGGTCCAGTTCCTCACGCAAATCGGACTGCAGTTTCTGAAGTGAGATTTCGGCTTCATGATATTCAGGCATCAGCATCATTGTGCCGTTGAAATCAAGGAAACCGAACTTGCCTTCCTGAGCATACGCCGGAAGAAGGCAAATAAGCAGGAAAACAGGTAACAGTAAGGTTTTCTTAATTGTCATATTCAGGTGTAGTACGACTTTAAACGGTCAGGGGAAACGGACTGATGTCTGTTCCCCCCGGACGCATATTTCATTTGGAATTACTTGATTCCAAGTTTTGCCTTGACAGATTCAGTCACATCTGTCGTAAGAGTAGAACTTACAAAAGGAACCACGCCGCCGGCAATGTCGAAAATGCAGACATAAGCTCCTTCCTCACCTACAGTCTGAATGGCCTTTGTGAGCTTGGTCTGAATCTTTTCCATCAGTTCATTTGACTTGTTCTGCAGGTTGATCTGACAGTCACTGTAATACTGCTCAGCCTTCTGACGGCTTTCCATGATTTCCTGTTCACGACGCTGACGTATATTGTCGGGAAGGGTTTCTGCCTGTTTCTGATAATCGTCAACCTTCTTGGTATATTCGGTTTCCATATACTTGAGCTCCTCCTCATACTGTTTGGAAAGCGTCTCTATTTCTGTCTGGGCTTCCTTATAATCCGGCATCAGAATCAGAATGTCCGATGAATTGATGTGACCGAATTTCTGAGCAAATACACTAATTGGAGCAAGTGCTACCAATGCAATGGCAATAAATTTTTTCATATCTGTAATTTTAATACGTTTCTGTTGAATATATTATCACAAAGGTAAACAATTAATTTGAATACCCCAGTTTGCGCAGGACTTCATTACTGATGTCAATCTTTGGTGAAGCGTATATCATGCTTGAGGCCGATGAACGGTCAACCACGACCTGGTACCCTTCTGATTCACTTATCTGTTTGACAGCTTCATAAATCTCATCCTGAATTGGAGCCATAAGGCTTTCACGTTTCTTGTAAAGTTCGCCATCGGGGCCAAAATACTGGCGCTTCAGTTCGCTAGCCTGCTTTTCCTTGGCAACAATCTCCTCTTCCTTCTTGTTCTTCTGCTCTTCTGACAGGAAAAGAGCTTCGTTCTGATAATTCTTGTACAGAGTCTGGGCCTCCAGCGATACGGCCTCGACTTCAGCCTCCCAACGCTTTGAAAGCTGGTTCAACTGTTCATTGGCACGTTCATATGTAGGTATCCTGTTAAGAATATACTCCATATCGACAAGAGCGAATTTCTGCGCACCTGCGGTGAAGCAGAAAAGGCACATAAGTGCAGTCAGTGTAAATAGCTTTTTCATAATATTCCGTTTTCCTTTAATATATGCATTGTTTGCGTCAGGTTAAAATTCCTGGCCCAGAATGAAGTGCACCTGACTGCCTCCATACTGGCGGGAACCCATAATCGGGTCAAAGCCGTACGCCCAGTCTATACCCATGAGACCAATCATCGATAGGAATACACGGACACCTGCGCCGGCCGAACGTTTCATGTCGAACGGATTGAACTTTCCTATTGAATCCCAGGCATTGCCACCCTCAAGGAATGCAAGAGCGTAAATGGTTGTTGAGTTCTCCATAAGCAGCGGGAAACGCAGTTCGGCGGCCATACGGGTGTATGCGTAACCGTCAGAATATGGTGTAAGTGCACCGTTGTCGTAACCGCGCAGGCCCACAATCTCGGTCGCATAGGTATAGGAACCGCCGCTCATGCCGTCACCGCCAACGAAGAAGGTCTCAAACGGTGATTTCTTATACTTGTTGTAATGTCCAAGCAGTCCGAAGTCAAAGCGCGTCATAAGCACCAGACGTCTCTTGGCCCCCTGTGTGAGCGATGTGTATGTACGACTGCGGAACTTCCACTTGTTGTATTCTATCCACTTGTGTTTCTGGCGCAGTTCGTCCTGATAACGGGCCGATGTGGGATCTGCGGCCAGATGCTCATAGTCAACACCGTCAAACAGCGAATAGGGAGGAGTAAGATACACCGATGCCGCAAATTCAGAACCGACACGCGGGAAAATTGGATTGTCCGTCGTATTGCGGCTCAATGTGACACCCAGATTAATGTTGTTGCAGGTACCGTTATTGATCAGGAAGTAATCCCACTGCTTGAGTTTGTACCTTGTGTAGGCCAATTCGCCATATATGGTAAAATAATCATCGGGCCAGTGAAGGCGCTTGCCCCAGCCGATACTGGCACCCAGCATTGTGATGTACTTGTCAGGGTCATAATACGACTCATAATTGTTATAGTAGCCGCCATTGCCGTAATAGTTGCCGTATCCGTACATGTACTGATACATATTCTGGTAATAGGCAGAATTGTAGTAGTTGCTGCTGATATCGGTCTGTTTTGAATAGAACAGTCCTACAGACAATGAGTTCGGTCTCTTTCCACCCAGCCAGGGCTCCAGGAAGGAAATGCTGTATGAATGGTAGAACTGGCCGTTGGTCTGACCGCTTATTGACAGTGTCTGTCCGTCACCCTGAGGTATGAACATACGGTAGTTGTCACTCTTGTGGAACAGGTTGTACATTGAAAAGTTGGTGAATTTCAATGACAGCCTTCCTATGACACCGGTCTGTCCCCAACCGGCAGAGAGCTCCACCTGGTCATTGGCCTTAGACTCAAGTTCCCAATTTATGTCAACGGTACCGTTTGAAGGATCCGGTTTGATGTCAGGATTGATGGTTGTGGGTTCAAAATGGCCCATCTGGTCAATCTGACGGTATGTGCTCTCAATTTCTTGATTAGGGAATGTGTCGAGCGTATGGGTATAGAGTGCACGGCGAACCACATTCTCATACAGCCTGTCATTACCTATAATGCCAACCCTGTTGATGGTGGCCTGAGGTCCTTCCGCTATGCGCATTTCAAGGTCAATGGAATCACCAGTGACATTAACCTCGACGGGATCAAGCTGGAACAGCACATATCCGCGGTTATAGTACATCTTGCCAATGGCATCCTCATCACCGCTTACACGTTCGGTCAGTTTCTTCTGGTTATACACGTCACCGGACTTCATGTTCAGAACAGCATCCAGCTGACCTGTTGAATAAACCGTATTGCCCACCCATGTGATGTTCCTCAGGAAGTATTTGTCACCTTCCTCAATCGTCAGCCACACATCAACTGTATTGTCATCAAAATTGTTGGAGACACTGTCCCGTACAATGCAGGCATCACGATATCCAAGTTCACCGTATCGGGTCAGAATATTGTCCATGTCATTCTGGAATTCATCTTTGACGAACTTCTTTGTACGGAAGAACTCGCGGATATTGCCCTTTTCATTGGTCTTTTTCATCAGTTTCCTGATATCCTTACCCGTCAGGGCCACGTTGCCGTCAATGTGGATTTCACGTACTTTTACCTTATCTTTCTTGTCAATGAAAACATCCACATAAACCAAGCCGTCCTCATCGGGCTCAGAACGCTGCTGTACACGGACTTCGGCATCCTTGAACCCCTTTTCATCAAAATAGTCACGTACCAGTTTCTCAGAACGGTTCAGGCCGTTCTGTGTTATCTGACTGCCCGGGAACAGTCCTATCTTGTCTTCAAGATCCGATGACTCACCATTGCGTACGCCATGGAAAATGACCTCCTTGACCTTAGGGTTCTGTTCTATCAGAATTTCAAGCCATATCCTGTCACCGCTGGTCTTCAAGGCCGAAATCTTGACGTTGGCGAACAGGCCGGTGTTCCACAGTCTCTTCATGGCTTCAGTCACTTCTGGTCCGGGAACAGCAATTCTCTGTCCGACAGACAGGCCTGACAGCTTGATAAGCGACTTGGTGTTGTTTGCTTCAATGCCTGTCACCTGAATTTCAGCAATCTCATATCTCTTGGCAGTACCGGAATAGAGTATCACCGGATTTGTCTGCTCTGCTTCATCGGTCTGTGCCATTGCCGGCGCTACCATGAACAACGCCACAATGACTGCATATTTCAATTTGAACTTCATCATCATCTTTACTTTTTCTGCTCTGAGACCTGATCGGATGTCAGTCCGAAACGGCGCTCGCGCTGCTGGTAAGTGTATATGGCCCTGCACAGCTCTTCCATATTGAAATCAGGCCAGAAAGTGTCACAGAAATACAGTTCCGTATAGGCAGACTGCCAAAGCAGATAATTGCTGAGACGTATTTCACCGCCTGTACGGATAAGCAGTTCAGGATCAGGCATGAAACTGGTGTTCAGATTGTCAGAGAACATTTTCTCGTCTATGGAGTCTGCCGCAATTTCACCCTTTACAGCCTTTTCTGCCAGAATGCGTGCAGTTCTGGCAATCTCCCAGCGTGAAGAGTAACTCAATGCCAGCACCATACATGAGCGGTCGTACTGCTTTGTATGTTCCATGCAGTCGTTCAGTTTCTTCTGAATCTCAACCGGCAGTCTTCCAATGTCACCTATTACGCGGAAACGGACCTGATTCCTTGTAAACACCTCCTCCTCAATATTCTTGAAAAGAAGCCCCATGAGAGCGGTCACCTCGGACTCCGGACGGTTCCAGTTCTCAGTGGAGAAAGTATAGAGGGTAAGATACTTAATTCCAAGTTCCACCGCATTCTCCATAATCTTACGTACAACCTGGACGCCCTTTATATGTCCTTCTGTCCGTGGCTTTCCCTGTTGTCTGGCCCATCTGCCGTTCCCGTCCATGATGATTGCAACATGCTGCGGAATCCGGTCTTTATCCAACTGCTCCTGATATGTCATATCATTTTTCCTTTTCGTCATTACAATGACAAGGACGTTTGAAAACATCAAACGTGACATACAGCATTGTAAAGCTGTAACTGTCCTTGTTCTTCATTCCCTTTCCCTTTATCATGAACGGATTCTCCAGACCCGGCGCCACGTCCTGTGTAACATCAAGGCGGTCCGATGAAGAGAAGCGCATGGTCCACTCCAGACCCAGATTCAACCGTTCAGACAACTTGTATCTCAATCCCAGTCCTACTGGAAAATTCACTGCAAAATCATTGTTCTGAGGCTTGGGAGCGAAAGTGGCTCCTATGCCCAGAACACCGTAAGGCGCCAGACGGTGACAGTCGCCAACACTGTAGAGACTGTAACCGCAGAACCCCCATTCAATCTGAACGCCAAAGTCATACAATGTACGGCTGAAACGCAACCCTTCAGCAGGAAGCGCACCGAATGAGTTTTCGGACTCACCTGAAATTCCAGCTGCAGAGAGATTGGCTTTCAGAGAAAAGCGCGGATTGACATTATATCTGAGCAAGGCCGATATGACACCGTTCGTGTTTCTGAACATACGGGTATTGGCATCACCCATGTAGAAACTGCCGCCACCAGCAAGGCCGGCCTCCATGAGATAGCCGTCATCCTGGGCTGACACCTTTGTGCCGGCCAGCGTCATGAACGCCAATATCAGAAAGCCTAATCCTGTGCGCATTGAGTGTTCAACGTTTGTTCAACCTGTTTATGGCGCCACGCCAGACCTGCCCGTCTGCTGTCATTATCCATATCGAACCTAGACGGTCAACGGCGTAAGCGAAACCCGCACTGCTGCCAGCCAGCGCGGAGGGCATCTGCATATACTGGTTCCATGAAGAATATTCCTCGGCGTAACGGTTGCACTTATGCCATGTTATGCCGTTGTCCACAGACTGCCAGAAACAGTCAAGCCCTGAACCGAATGCGAAAAGCGCACCGTCATAACTGATCAGGGACAGGCCTTCAAGAACGGGAAGACGGTAACTGCTGTATGAGGCCGGCTCCGTCCTTGTCCATACGCTGTCCGTTGAAAGCTTTGTCCAGACATCGGCATACAGGCTGCCGCTGCCGACACCTACTGCTACTGTCCTGACTATATTCTCATTGGTTGCCAGTGCATTTGAATAAGTATGGACAAGAGAATCCGGGAATCCTGCAGGCATGGCCTGTGACGTCCAGGTACGCATGTCTTCCGATGAAAGGAGACTGCCGTCTGTTCCTGCAGCCCACACTATACCTGACATGTCTGCAGGAGAAAACAGTGTTCTGAAGCCAGATGCGCCCTGAGTCCAGTTTATACCGTCAGCAGAACTGCAGAGACATGCCCCTGAAATAGTGTACATGCCGTCAGAACGTACAATGACATTTCCGTCCCATGTTGAGGCATCAATTCCGCTTAAAGGCCCCGGCGCCGTCCATGAACCCGTCAATATGTTTCTGAAGGTGACCGATGGAGTCCCGCTTTCATAGCCAAAGGCGTATATTGTATCGGACCTTACGGCCGAACTCCTTATGTCAAATGGACTGAAACCGGCGGTATCGGCATCAGTCCAGACAAGTGAATCGGGGAACATCTTGTGAATGTTGACCTGGATGCTGTAATCCCTGACGAAAGAGCCGTCAGTTGAAACAGCTGAAAAAATGACCGGACGGGTAAAGTCTATGGAATCATAAGACATCCATGCATAAATCTCTTTTTCAGGATCATCGTCATAACGGTACACGACAGACCCCGTTGCTGATACGGAAACCGTGACAGCATTGATTTCAGAACCGTATGCCAGGGAATCAATGTTGTATATCCTGTTTGAAAACTGGTCAATGGTCATGGGGTACATGTGACCTGCCTCACGTTTGCAGATTGTGGTATCATGGCCCAAGTAGTTTATATCATGAAAACGGACATCGTAATATCCCAGCGTAAAACCGGTAATAGCAGCTTGCGGGTCTGTCTGAACTTCCGGATCATCCATACAGGAATATGTCATGGACAGCAGAATCAGGGCTGACGGTAGGAAAAATCTTTTCATCAATTTTCTAGCTCTTTATTTATTGAACCGCGCAAAATTAACAACAATTTCCGACCAAGGGTGTTTAAGGATGTTGTTTTATATTAAAGATTGGGCACAATGGGCATATTTTCGTAACTTCGCGGCACCGAAAAACCAATAAATTCAAAAACATACATGGACAACGTCAAGAAACAGGTGGCACGCGAACTGTTGCGCATCACCGCAGTAAAAGTCCAGCCCGATGCCCCATTCACCTGGGCATCAGGATGGCATTCACCATTCTATTGCGACAACCGCAAAGCTCTTTCATACCCCGATGTAAGAAATCTTATACGCGACTCCCTGTGCAGCAGCATTGAAAAGGATTTCCCTGAGTTCGATGTAATTGCAGGCGTAGCGACCGGAGCCATTGCCCAGGGCGCACTTGTCGCTGACCGCTTGGGCAAGCCGTTTGTCTATGTCCGTTCGGCTCCTAAAGACCACGGCATGGGAAACCTTATTGAAGGATATCTTCCTGAAGGCAGCCGCGTAATGGTTGTCGAGGACCTTGTGTCAACCGGTGGAAGCAGCCTGAAGGCAGTCGAAGCTTTACGCGCTGCCGGTTGTGAGGTCGTTGGCATGGTCGCTTCCTTCACTTACGGATTCCCCGTGGCAGAACAGGCTTTTGCCGCCGCCGGAGTGAAGCTTGTCACCCTGACAGACTACCCCGCCATGCTTGAGACCGCCGTTGAATCGGAATATATCAGAAAGGAAAGCCTTCCCACTCTTGAGGAATGGCGCAAGAACCCATCGGAATGGGGCAAATAAACACCGATGAAAAGGATAGAAAGTGATATAAAGCAGATACCGTATCCACAGGAGTCGGTCTTTGCAAAAGTGTCTGATCTGAGCAACCTGCGCTACATTGCAGACCGCATTCCGCAAGAGCAGGCACAACAGTTCAAGGTTGAAGACCTGCAGTGCACACCGGACAGCGTGAGCTGCAGCATATCACCGGTAGGCCGCATTGAGATAGGTATCGTGTCACGCGAACCTTTCAAATGCGTCAAGATGGAAACCATGCAGTCACCCATCAGACTGACCATGTGGATCCAGCTGGTTCCCACGGGTGATGCGTCATGCAAAATGAAACTGACCGTCGATGCCGACATTAACGTGTTCATGGCAAAGATGGTGGAAAAACCGCTGACAGAAGCCGTTGGAAAGCTGGCTGACATGCTGTCCATGTTACCATATTAAAATTCACCGCTATGAAACCTATCTGGGACAAGGGAAAACCGGTAAACGAACTCATTCAGAAATACACCGTAGGACGTGACCGCGAAATGGACCTTCTGCTTGCAAAGTATGACGTCCAGGGCTCACTGGCACACATAAGAATGCTTGAATCCATCGGACTTCTGGAGGCCGATGAACTGAAGGCTCTGTCTGACGGACTCAAGGACTTGCTGCCGGTCATTGAACGCGGAGAGTTTGTCATTGAAGACGGCGTTGAGGACGTGCATTCACAAGTCGAACTCATGCTGACCCGCCAGCTTGGTGACATGGGAAAGAAGATACACAGCGGCCGTTCGCGCAATGACCAGGTGCTTGTTGACCTTAAGCTGTTCACACGTGACCGTCTGCGCGGAATTGTCAGTTCGGTGAAAGGCCTGTTTGACATACTTGTACGTCAGAGTGAAAAGTACAGGAACGTGCTTCTGCCCGGCTACACACACCTGCAGATTGCAATGCCTTCATCATTCGGACTGTGGCTTGGCGCATATGCCGAGGCCCTGACCGATGACATGCTCCTGCTGCGCGCAGCCTTTGACCAGGCCAACCGCAACCCGCTGGGATCAGCCGCAGGCTACGGCTCGTCTTTCCCCCTGAACCGTCAGATGACCACTGACCTGCTGGGTTTCGAATCAATGAACTACAACGTGGTCTATGCACAGATGACACGCGGAAAGCTGGAGCGCAACGTAGCTTACGCACTTGCATCTGTAGCCGCCACCATAAGCCGTCTGGCCTTTGACGCCTGCCTGTACAACAGCCAGAACTTTGCTTTCATTAAGCTGCCTGACGACTGCACCACCGGTTCAAGCATCATGCCGCACAAGAAGAACCCCGATGTGTTTGAGCTGACACGCGCACGCTGCAACCGTCTCCAGGCCCTGCCGCAGGAGATCACATTGATGACCAACAACCTTCCCAGCGG
This sequence comes from Candidatus Colenecus caballi, assembly GCA_018065615.1. GTDB lineage: Bacteria > Bacteroidota > Bacteroidia > Bacteroidales > Bacteroidaceae > Colenecus > Colenecus caballi. The sequence goes on from JAGHSY010000055.1 coordinate 13,419, forward strand.
ATATTTCCGTGACATGCAGCTGGTCAAGGAAGTGTTCCTGCCCGCATTCGAACAGATGGAGGAGATTCTTGCCATGACCGGATACATGATGGACCACATGACTGTCAGGGAGAACATTCTTGATGACCCCAAGTACGATGCCATATTCAGCGTTGAAGAAGTCAACCGTCTTGCACGTGAAGGCATGCCTTTCCGTGAGGCCTACCGCAAGGTCGGAGCCGACATTGAAAACGGAACATTCAAAGCAGACAAGAACATTCACCACACCCATGAAGGCAGCATAGGCAACCTGTGCAATGACCGCATAACAGCCCGCATGGAACAGCTGGTCTCACAGTTCCCGTTCAATGGGATAGATGCCGCCATTGAGAAGCTGACTTCACGATGAAAAGGGGAATTCTGCTGCTGTTGACCATTCTTGCAACCGCAGGCTGCGAGAAAAACAGCTACAGCACATTCTCCAACAAGTACAGAGTGATATTCAGCTACAGCACACAGTATGAACCGTTCAACCAGATTACATCGGCGGGACGGTTCGTTTCAGTCAGACAGGTTGGCAGCATAATCAAAACGGTTGACTCGGACGGGAACAGAAAGGATTATGAACTGACTGAGATTCAAAGCCGTTCATTCGTCATGGGGCTGGCCGGACTCATAATAGGCACACCGACTTTGAACAATGACGACATGTCTGTCTGGGCATACGACCTTGGCTGTCCCGAATGCGACAACGGAAACAGACTGACCTTCAACACAACAGGAAAGGCATCATGCGCCAAATGCGGCGGAATATGGGATATGAACCGAAGCGGCTTTCCGGAAAACGGCAAAATGCGGCCGCTCTACCGTTACCCCACATATTTCAGTTCTTCATCAATAACCGTCCAGAACTGAAACCATGAAAGGAAAACTGCTGCTAATTGCCCTATTGATCTGCTGCCGGACTGGTGCGCAGGTTACAGACTGTAGGAATGACCTTAAGATCACCTTCCTTTCCTGGGGAACAGGATCTTCAAAAATTTCATACGAACGGGTCACATGGCCCAATCAGACCGATGAAATCACATTCGGGCTCATAAGCATGGGCTATGACAAGTTTGGCAATGATCCCAACGGAATAACCGTACGCTATGCGCACAAGTGGATCATTGCAGGAAATGTAGAAAAGCCGCTGGAAGGACTGTACATACGTCCTGAACTGGTCTGGTCACAGTACCGCTATGACCGGAAGAAAGGCGGACGTACCACATCGGACATGTGCGCACTGTTTGGAACTGCAGGATACCAGCATATCTGGAAACGGCTGGTCATGGACGGTTTCATAGGGTTTGGTCCATGCACAGGATACCGTGCCGACACATACTATCAGCACGGTTTCATAACCTGTAAGGCCACAGGCGCAAACATAGCATACACCTTTGGGATGAAGTTGGGAGTCGCTTTCTGATTATCTGTTGGCAGCACCCGGAGTAGGATTGTCCGATACACGGAAATCACTGCTCAGATTATCAGTGTCATTTCCATCAGGGAAACGGACAAGACTCTTTGGAGCAGGAGCAGCATCGGTAGGACTGAACCTGCCAAAACCACCGAATCTTACACGTGTCTGCGGAACGACGGCTATGCTTCCGCCGGCACTCTGATCGCCCTCAAGGACGGCCAGTTCCGGACTGGCAATCGTACCGTTGGCACTTGAACTGCTCTGCTGTGAACCATAGACTACGGCATCGGACACAACACCTGATCTGGGATCAAAAAGTTCGATGGAACCGGCTGTTTCTGAAAGTGAATAGCCATAATACTGATTGAATTCAGCCTTGCCTTTCAGAACCGGAGCCATGAGTTCCGCATCGGACTCAAGTGCAGGAGAAATGGTGTACGGCCTGCCAAGAGGCTGGATGGCGTCACCGCTGAAATGCTCGAACCTTATTGACGGGTTGAATGTCACGCCGGTCCCGTAACACCAGGCGTCAACCTTGGCAATGTGGTTGCCTTTGAGCGGTTCCTTGAGTGATACGGTGCCTGCATCTTCAACACGCCCCTGTCCTATGCGGCGGCCTGCCGGGAGTGTGGAAGGCTTGACAACGGCTGCTATGACCACCTCTTCAAGACGGTCTCCGGTATCGATCTTAAGCAACGAACCGGGTTCAAGACCTTCCGTTGACTCAAGTCTCAGTTCGGTGTCACCTGCTTTCGATTCAAATGAGATCACGGTCTGGAGAGCGGCTGTTCCGACTGACTTTACGGTCACGACTTCATAATTGCCGCCAAGATCTATACCCATGAGCTGACCTGGTTCGAGACCTGCAACAGAGGTGACGGGCAGATTGAAAGCACCGTTCTGGAACCTGAGCCTGTAACCTTCAGACACCGGCATGAATATGGTCGTCATGGGACCCGCCGGTGTTCCGGAACTGGCCTTGTATTCCTTTCCACCAATAATCACCTTTTCCGCATGGGCACTGAGACTGACTTCAGACGCACCCTTGCCGGCAGCCACGGTAACAGCATTGGGGGCCAGTGCCAGAGTGTAGAAACCGCCGGCCGGAATCGTTGTTCCCTCAGGGATGGTGGCTATTGTCAAAGGAGCCCACCCGCTGCGGCGTGCAATTATCTGCATGCCGGACAAATCGGTCTCCGTCTTTGAGAAAAGTTCGATGAACTGGGGATATTCTGCATTTGCAAGCTGCACTTCATTTATCTTGACCGGTTCTGAACAGCGCAGGGGAACTGACACGGCAGACTCAACACCATCTATGACCACATGAATTGTGGCATAGCCGGCAGAGCGGAATGAAGGAGACCCGACTGCAATCTGAACTCCGTTGGAAGAACGGTTTTGGGAAACCAGTTTCCAGCCTTCGGGCAGGTCCACACCAAAACTGTCAAACTGTGATGTCACAGAACAGAAAAGGCTCTTCTCTTCACCCGGAAGGAACGTTGTGGGACGGCTTACAGAAAGCGGGTACTTGTTGTACCTTACCTTTGCTATGTTCTTCTGTACGGTACTGATTGCCTTGTCTGTGGGGTAGCCCACGGTCATGACGCCCTCAAAGAACGTGCCGGCAGAACCGTTGCCGTTGTCACCGCCGTTACCCAGCAGCATGGCGCCCTTCTTGTGCATCGGAAAGTAATTGTCATTGTCTGGGGTGCCGGGACGCACACCGCTGTAAAAGGTTATCAGCGTGTCCCATGATGCATCGGCCCCGCGCAGGTCCCAACGGTTGCCGCCACCGCCGTTCACAAAGACCGATACAAACGGCCAGCTGTCAATTGACGGGACATCGTTCTTCTTGGGACTGTAGCCTGAAAACAGGCCGGACTCCATATCGGACATTATCCACGGGCCGTCACCGTTGCCGCTGCCCCACGCCGTTGCATTGCCGAAATATGTGGTTTCCATTGTGCCGGTGCCCACTGCACGTCCGTTGGTCGATGAGTTGCCGTAGTCAAAGCAGCAGCCGCTGTCATAGTGCGTGCCGTCAATCACGTAGTACATGCCTTCAGGTTCGTCATTGATGGCCAGACCGCGGGCCTGGTTGCACCGGAATCCCATTCCCGGCATGATGAATACGCCGTATGCCTTGTGCCCGTCAATAATGACAGGAGCCATGTCAGCAATTGGAAGCGTGTTGAAATTGCCCTTGTCGGGTCCCAAAAATGTTCCCGGAGGGGCCTGCAGCAGGTCATTGCCCATGCCTGACTGGTCATAGATCTTTGTTATGACACAGTACGTGCCCCTGCTGAATTCGTCCTGCATGGCGGCATTGGCATAGCCGTCCTTCAGGGCATATATGTCAAGCAGCTGTCCGTCGGACTCACGGCGCACCTGGTACAGCGGGCCGTCATATTGGGAATTGAGCAGACGCGTTGTGGAATGCGCCGTAACTGCGGGAGTGCCGTTCTTGCGGTAAATGTCACACGGCAGGTCACCACGGCCACAGCTTGTAATAGATGCAGCCAGGACAAGAAGAAATGTAAGTTTTTTCATTAAGTTGGTCAGTTTTTCCCAAAGTTATGAATAAACCGCTACTTTTGATAACCGAACCTTACCAAAAATGCATATGAAGAAATTTACAGCCATCTTATCACTGGCACTTGTCATGAGCAGTGTCCAGGCACAGGATTCATTCAGAGTACGTGTCAGCCAGCCCGAACACGGAAAAGTCACGGTTTCACCGGCGGTTCCGGCCGACGGGATGGTAAAGGCCGGAACGGTCCTGACAATCAAGGCCGATGTCACCGACCCGGGATGGGTGCTGGAAAGCTGCTACTACCTGTCAACGGACAAGGGCATGTCCTGGCCCACCAACAAGGAGTCAATGGAGAACAACTTCAAGGTGACGGTTGACAACAACATGACAGTAGGCGCATCAATCATCGAAGCAGCACGGCTGGAGGGATATCGGACTGTAAATGACGTGGTATTTGCACAGCCGGGCAAAAAGCCGCTCAAGTACGATGTGTTCATACCGGACGGGGCAAAGAACCTGCCCTGCATAGTCATAATCCACGGCGGCGGCTGGTCTGCCAACAATGAGGACATTATGCGCGGACTGGCACGCGAACTGATAAAGGGCGGCAAGTACGTGGTCTGCAGCATAGATTACCGCTGGATTGGCAAGGCCGATGGCGACGATATGCCGAACACAATGAACCAGCTCATTGAGGACTGCTACGGCGCCATACTTCACATTAGGGAACATGCAAAAGAATACGGAATAGACCCCAAACGCATTGCCACTACCGGTGACAGCGCCGGCGGACACCTGTCATCGGCCATGATCACGCTGGCCGGACGCATTGGTGACGGCGGTTTCGGGAACGGTGTCTATGAGTACCTGCCCACCTACATGCCCAAGGGGATGACTGCTAAGAAGGCACGCAAGCAGCTGCTCAAATCCATCAGGGCCGCTGCACCCAGCTACGGCGTCTTTGACCGCGCCACCCTGTCACGTTTCGCCCAGGGTATGGAGGTCGAGGCCCAGATGGCCATCACCCCCGATGACAACATTCCTTCAATCAGGGAACGCGCCATTCCGCAGTACTTCGTTCTGGGCACCAATGACCGCACCGTCAGCCGCACACCTATTGAAAAATACGTTGAAAACCTGCAGAACGCAGGCCAGCGCGCCGAACTTGTCATGGTTGAAGGAGCCAGCCACGCCTTCTTTGACTGGAAGCCGGACAAAGGCACCAAGGACACCTTCGAAAAGTACGGTGTCCCCTACGCCGCAGACATGATGCGCTTCTTTGACAGCGTGTTCTATAAGTGATCAATGGGGACAGTCCCTGCGCAACAGGGACTGTCCCCGTTGTGCAAGGACCGTCCCCATTGTGCAAAATAAAATAAATAATATGAACCTGTTCAAACTTATCCGCAGCCTGATGCCCTACGTAAAGCCTTACAAGTGGCTTGTAGTGGTAACTCTTATTCTCACACTCATCGGTTCACTCATGGCGCAGGTCAACGCCGTTGTGCTTGACCGGACCGTCGATGCCGTCAACGCGCTGGTCATATCGGAATCCTTTGCCTGGAGCAAGGCGGCACGCATACTGACCATAATAAGCATTGTCCTTCTTGGAAAGGAAGTGCTGTCAGCGCTGATAACCTTTGCGCAGAACTACTATGGTGAGCGCATGCGCATATTCGTTTCCAAGGACCTGTCACAGAGTATCATTGACAAGATTCTCACGTTCCGCATGTCCTTCTTCTCAGCGCAGGACAACGACACCGGCAAGCTGACCACCCGCATTGACCAGGGCGTGAGCAGCCTTTCACGCACGGTGCAGAACTTCTTCATAGACCTGCTGCCGCTGTTCACCAGCGCCGTCCTGGCACTCATCCTAATGTTCGTGGCCAATGTCTATGTGGGACTTACCGCCCTTTTCATCGTGCCAATTTACTTCTGGATAACCTACCGGCAGGCAAAGAAGCTGAAAGGCTGGCGCCGCAACATGCGCAACACGCGTGAGGAGAAAAGCCACGGAATCATGAACATAATAGAGTCCATGAACGTCATCAAGTCATTCAACCGCCAGAAGATTGAAAGTGACAAGCAGTGGCAGATGCAGACCGTCTACAGCGAGAACCAGATGAACGTACGCCGCACCAGTTTCTACTATGACGGCATGAAGAGTTTCGTACGCCAGACCGGCACAGTACTCATAATCATTCTGACCGCCTACCTGGTGCTCATCGGATATCCGGGCATGACCATAGGTAAAATAATGTACCACGTCATGCTGTTCGGCAACGTGACCGCACCAATCACCCAGCTGCAGCGCATCTTTGACGACATGAATGACGCCCTGATTTACGCCGAGGGCTTCTTTGACATTGTGAATTCCGAGACCGATACCGAACCGTCCGGAACATACCGTCCCGAGAGCGTGAGCGGTAAGTTTGAAATACGACATGTCGATTTCACCTATCCCAACGGCACCAAGGCGCTTCACGACATCAACATGGACATTGAAAGCGGACGCATCACAGCATTCGTCGGATTGTCCGGAGCCGGTAAGAGCACAATCATAAACCTGCTTGACAAGTTCTACGAACCTGACTGCGGCAGCATAAAGCTTGACGGCGTGGAACTGAGGGATTACGATACAAAGTTCCTGCGCGACAACATCGGACTTGTGCTGCAGAAAAACCACATCTTTGACGGGACAATTGAGGAGAACATACGTTACGGTAAGCCCGATGCCACATTTGAAGAGGTGGCGGAAGCCGCGCGCAAGGCGTTTCTCTATGACCAGGTCATGATGCTTCCTCAACAGTTCCAGTCAAAGGCCCAGCAGCTTTCCGGCGGACAGCAGCAGAGGGTTGCCATTGCACGCATGTTTTTGAAGAATCCACCGATAATTTTCCTTGATGAGCCCACAGCCAGTCTTGATGCCGTGGCCACTGAACAGATCAAGGCCAGCATAGACGCCATCAAGAAGAACCGCACCGTGATCATCATTTCACACAGCATTTCACAGATCATTGACAGCGACACCATCTACGCTCTCAAGGACGGGCGCGTGGAACAGTGGGGTGACCCCGATGAGGTCTACCGCCAGGGCGGAATCTACAAGGAGATTGTCGATGCATCGGCCCGCAGCCTGAACATTGAAAAGCTGGCCCACACCATTGACGCCGACGGTGACGGCATCATGTTCAACTGATTGCACAACGGGGACTGTCCCTGTTGTGCAGGGACAGTCCCCGTTGTGCAAGGTGCGTCCCTCCTGCTCACTTTATACGCAACTCTTCAAGCTGCTGCTGGACCATTGGCAGAATGTCAGGCTTCTCTTCAGGGAGTATATACATCCAGCGGGAGAACTCCACCACGGCTGAACGGCGTATGCGGAGCATGATTTCCTGCTGCTCCTTTTCAGGAAGCTTGTCCATGTTGTAGTAATACTGGAAGACCAGGCGCGTGAACTCCATGTGAAGATCCCATTTGGGACAGCTCAGTTCGTACGTTTCCTGCGTCAACCACGTCCTGAAAAAAGACGGAGACAACCCAACCATAGGGCTTTTAATATGCAAGAACAAAGATAATGTGTTCGCGCAATACTCACTGGAAGGCTACAACCAGCCGTTAGGCATTTCAGAATTTAATGGCGTGAACCTGCTGCCTGAAGAATACAGACACAGCCTGCCTTCAATTGAGGATATTGAAAGCGGGCTGTCATGACTTGCACAACAGGGACAGTCCCTGTTGATCAGTTTTGTAGTTTGAAACAAAGGCGATATTTTTGCTGACATGAATCCAGTCAGAGCCAGACTACTCAACCAGCAGCTGGTGGCACCGCAGTTCTCCAGCCCCGAACAGGTGGTGTCATACATGGGCGCCATGCAGGCTCAGGACTACCGTCTTATGCGGTGGGCTGTGGCCATGCGTACAAAGAAACCGTCAAGTGAAGCGTTCAGGAAAGCTTTTGACAGCGGAGCCATAGTGCGCCAGCACCTTATGCGGGGTACCTGGCAGCTCATTGCCGGACAGGACTGGCCATGGATTATGGGTCTTTGCGTACCTAAAGCCAAGGCTGTCATCACCGGATGGATGCATGCCAACCACATTGACATTCCACAGGATGAGCAGAACAGAATCAGAGAAATCATTGTACAGACGGCGGCTGACAAAGGCAGCGTGACCGAACAGGACTTCAATCAGGCTCTGCTTGAAAAGGACATTGTCATGGACAAGCACCGGCTGTCCTACCACATACGCTTCAATGAACTGAGCGGTGTGCTTTGCAGCGGCAATCTTGATTCCAGGAAAGCAACCTACCGTCTGGCTCCGCAAGTAAAGAACACAATGGAAAGGGATGAATCATTAGCCCTACTGGCCCGCAGGTACTTCCAAAGCCGATGTCCCGCCACTTTTGAAGACTATGTCTGGTGGAGCGGACTGAACACCGGCGACTGCCGCAGGGGCATTGAACTCATCAGGAATGAACTGCATGTGGAAAAAATCGGTGAACGGGAATTCTACGTTCATGATTCATGCCGTACACGCGGTTTCAAGAAGGACACCAACCTGCTGCTTCCTCCCTTTGACGAATACCTGATAGGCTACAAGAGCCGCGAAATTGTGCTTCCACCTGAACACCGGCACAAAGCCCACAACAACAGCGGCATATTCTATCCTGTCATTGCCCACGACGGCATAATATGCGGAAACTGGAGCCCCTTCAGCAAGAAACCCCAGTTCGAATTCTTCGATGAAAAGGCCGGTTATGACCTGACCGATGAGTTATCGGTCTTCAGGATATTTCAGGAAATAGTCTGATACATCCTTCTCCAGTATTTCGCGCTGGTCAGAACAGTATTCTGATACTTCATCAAGTGAACGTGGCCATCTGTCCGAACGGAAATAGTCACGACTGGTCCTGATGTATTCCAGCATTTCCTGTTTTGTGCCGTCAAAGTCTTCAATGATCCACTTGCCGGAATACACCAGGTTCAGGCTGTGATTGTGTCTTGAGTTGGGCCATACACAGTCAAAATTGACAGTTGCTCTGTTTCCATCGGACTTTATGGATTTGATTTCTATGCGGTCATACACATCACCGTTGCCGCTCATGAAATAAGAAAGGAATTCTCCACTGCCAATGTCTCCACAGGGGTCATCATTCGGGACAGCCCACGCTTCAACAAGCAGGGAGTAATATTCTTCAGTAAAGGATTCCGTTGGACCCCAGTTGTAATGGTCGGGAACGCATTTGATAAGACTCATAGCCTCCTGTTCAGTCAGAGCAGGACTGCAGGACAATGTCAGTAGAGGCAGAAATAACAACAGTTTAGACTTCATGACAATCTGAACACTATTCTGAAACTACCTTCATTGAAGCTTGTGCTGGTAATGCGGAATTCACCTATTTCTGCGGTATGCTGCACATGCGAACCAAGGCACGGACATACATCGTAGTCACCCACATACACCAGACGCAGAGTCTCGCTTGCATCACCGGGCAGACGGCTCAAGTCAATCCCGGCAGGAACATCAGCACGAGTAACGAACTTGGTTGTCACCTGAAGATCCATCCTGATCACTTCATTGACCTTGGCCTCAACCTGGCGCACCTGATCTTCAGTCAGAGGCTGCTCCATGTCATAGTTGCATTTGCTCTTCTTGCGCTCAATATGATTGACTCTTGAGCGTCCGCAATGGAACATGTTATCCATTGTCCTGTTCAGAATATGCTCGGCGGTATGTGCCGGCGGATATTCGTCCTTGTTGTGGGCGTTAAGTACGGGTTCCTGTTCCATGTCATTTGCCTATGAATTCTGTGACAAGCTTGAAAATTTTGGGATAGGTGTCAAAATAGACGTGGTCATAGTCATCCTTTGGAGTATGGTAATACGGGAACGCGTCACCGCTCTCATTTTCGAACATTATGCACGGAACGCCTTTCTGAGCAAACGGCCAGTGGTCGCTGTTGGCGTCCAGTTTACCAAGATGCAGTTCCTTGAACAGATTCTGCTTTGAATTGATGCTCTGCATCTTTCTGAATCCGTCCATACCCTGACTGCTTACTTCACAATACTGTACCGGATTGTTGTCACCGATCATATCCAGATTGAAAAGGTACTTTATCTGATTCAGGGGGACAAGCGGATGCTCAACAAACCAGTTGGAACCGTTCAGGCCTGAATCCTCGCCTGAAAAGGCAATGAACCAGATATCATACTCAGGCTGATTGTTCGCATAATATTCCGCCAATGTCAGTATTGCAGCTGTTCCTGAAGCGTTGTCATTGGCCCCGGGGTAAATGACAGTGGTTCCAAGATTGCCCAGGTGGTCATAATGGGCGCAGAATACGTAGCATTTGTCATGTTTGCGGCCGTTGACCCTTGCCACCACATTATTGCTTTCAAAGTTTGTCAGGAACTTGTTTTCAATCTCAAGACTTACATTCTTTGCATTCTTCGGAAAGTCCGATGATACCCATATCACAGGTTTGGGTGCCACATGGTCACCATAAGCCTTATAGAACTTGAGCGGAGTGTCCCACACATAAATCATTCCAGCATTTGAACAGCCGTCCTTGCTTTCAAGCTTCTTGAAATCATCCTTGTGCCTGTATGTGAACCAGAAGTCACAGACAACCATGGCATTCCTGTTCTCCGGCTTCTTAAGGTCAGAAAGCACTTTTTCGGCGCTGTAGTTCAAGGTGTCAATATAGTAAAGACTGAATTCACCTGTCACTCCCGGTGAATATTCACGCATTACGAAATCACTTCCCGGATTGAGTTTCCGCGCATCGACGCTCATTCTCATCTTACCGGGAAATGTGTTTATGTTTATCTTGAAAGGCTGGTTGATCACAGCATCAACCCCGGCAATGCGGAATTCCTTTTCAATATATTCACCAGCCTTAAGCACACCGCCCTTGGCATATCCGCGTCCAAGAAATTTTGATGAGCTGAGTGATCTGACTATACGCTTGTACCCGGCAACATCCTGGGCCTGAACTGAAACAGCCATCACACACGCCAGCAGAAATACAGAAAAAATACGTTTCATAGTTGTATCTGTTTATTTGAACATCACAATGTTAGGAACAGCACGCTGCCCATAGTGATTGAATTTTCTATTGTCACAGGGATGGGAAATGACACCAAGTCCATCACACCATAAAGTGCTGGAACCGCCGCCGTCAAGGTTTATGGCATCATCAAGTCCCAGCATCAGCGCAACCTGAACGGCCTCAGGTATAGTGACACCTGCCGCCTGACCGCGCGACCTGCCGTCAATCACCACAAAATATACCCATCCATCGGACTTTATACCCATCACGGTTCGCGGATGGCGGCTGCTGAAAAAGGAATCCTGCGGCCACTCTTCACGTACCGGACTGCCTCCCTGAAGCAGCAGCGGTCCGGAAGCCAGAACTTCACGGCACCTTTCCGGAGCCTTTGGAAGAATCATTACCTTATGCCTGCCTCTGACAGCCACCACCCCGTCAGTCCTATATTCCTCGGCCTGAACGGTCCGGCCTTCCTGCACGCGGTCATCCACCACGTAAGTTGCCGGAGTCAGCGCCTTCACGTCAAAATACGAACCGTTTATCGCGCCAAGTGCACCATGTCTCTGAGCCAGGGCCGATGTGCTGTCCGCCATTTCAGCCGGGTCATTGACAATATGGGTAGTGTATCGGGAAGCCCTGTATCGGACTACTGAAATGCTCTGGACAGAACCGGAAAGTTCAAATTGGGCATATCCTGCCTGGGCATGCCTTCCTATGTCCTGCCAGTTCCAGTCCTGACAGAAAGCTGCGGAGGCAAAGACAGAAACCAGAAAAAGACTTACGGTTCTCTTCATGCCTGCAAGTTACTCAAAAATTCAACAGGATTGATAACTTTGCCCTAGAACTGAAACTGATATGACTCAGACTGAAATACAGAACATTGTTTCGGCCCAACGGGAATTCTTCCTGAGTGGGGCCACTTTACCGGTGAAATGGCGCATTATGCAGCTCAAGAAACTGAAACGCGCCGTAATTGAAAGGGAAATGGAACTTGAACAGGCCTTGGCCCAGGACCTTGGCCGCAGTGCCGTTGAAGCCTATCTCTGTGACATCGGACCTGTTATTGTTGAGATTAACGAGACAATACGGGGGCTGCGCAGGTGGTCCCGGCCGGAAACGCATTTCAGCGGACTGCTGTGTTTTCCAAGCCTGATCACCAAAGTCCATAAGATGCCTTACGGCGTGAACCTTATTATTAGCCCGTTCAATTTCCCGCTGCTCCTGACGTTGGGCGTACTTGCCGCCAGCATGGCAGGTGGCAACACCGCCGTCATAAAGGCAAGTTCCAAGTCACCGGCCTGCACCGCTGCAATAAATAAACTCATATCCGATACCTTCGGACCGGAATATATAACCGTCATCAGCGGCGGACATGATGTTGCCGACATGTGCCTTGAGCAGCGTTTTGACAAGATTTTCTACACCGGTTCACCCAAAGTGGCAAAACATGTCATGACCCAGGCCGCAAGGAATCTGACTCCGGTGGCTCTTGAACTTGGCGGCGAGACGGGAAACTGGTGCATTGTGCGCAAAGACGCCGACTTGAAGGATGCCGCCCGCAAGATTGCGTTCTTCAAGCTCTGCAACGCCGGGCAGATATGCATCAACATTAACCAGATTGCCGTTGCCACTGAAGTGGCCGATGAATTCCTTAAGGAACTCCAGGCCGCCTTTGAAAGACAGATAGGCCCTGAACCCCAGGAAAACCCTGAATATCCAAAACTGATAACTGCCGCCGCCTTTGAAAAATGTGCGGCTTTGGCTGACAACTGCAGAGACCGCATAATATACGGTGGAAAGGGAGATTCCCAGTCACGGCGCTACTCTCCGACCATAATATTTCCCGTAGGGATTGATGAGGACATTGTGCAGCACGAACTGTTCTGCCCGCTTCTGCCTGTCGTTCCGTTTGAAGACAAAGACATTGATACAGTCATGGACACCATTGCCCGCCGTGAACACCCGCTGGCAATGTATCTGTTTACAAAGGACAGACGTTGGGCGGACAGGACCATGCGTACACAGCAGTTCGGAGGTGGCTGCATAAATGAAGTCTGTGTGCATCTCATGGTGAAAGGCGTTCCCTTTGGCGGCACCGGCCATTCCGGCATGGGTGCCTACCACGGCGAATGGGGATTCCGCGAATTCACACACCCGCAGACCGTACTGAGGGGACGCAACCGTATGAACCTGTCCCTGCGCGAACATCCGTACGGCGGCAGGAAAGAAAAGATCAAACTTTGGGTACTGCGCAGGCTGGAACGCTGAAAATCAGAACTGTCTGAGCAGCCCGGCTATAAGGAATCCGATGTAGTTGCCGGCGGCATAGCCCACAACACCTATTGCCAGACCTGGTGCAATGACACTGCGGTTCTTCATTGTCATGGCCATCATGGGCACAAATGGCGGTGAGCAGATGTAGGTGACTGAACTGATTATGGTCATGTCCGCATCAATCCTGAAAAGTCTGGAGAAAAGAAGCTGCAGAAACAGAGATACAAAAATCACAAAGGTCAGATACAGCAGCGTGTTCAGACTGCCGGAGAAATCCAGTTTTGTGAAATCGGCCATGGAGGCCACTACTACTGAGAAAATGCAGATGCAGTAATATCCGATGTCGTATGCCTGCGGGCGTTTTCTTACGGCCGGCAGGAACGATGCCGCAATGCCAAGGGTGGTCAGCATGAGAATGAGCACAGTCATGAACCACGCATCGCCGGCCAGCAGGCCAAGTCCGGCCGATACGCCTATTATCGCTGCGTCAATCCCCAGCAGGACAAGTATATCCTTGAAACGTAACTTTATCTTTTCCCCGTTTTCATCGGAATTTTCATCGGACTGGACAGACTCTGTGGGCAGGACACGGCGGAACAGTCTGATGCCTGTTGCCATAAGGAACGTCAGGTACAGGAATGATACCAGCATGTCACATGAATTGACCAGAATGAAGGTCTCTTCCGGCACGTCAAGCATGGCCTGAAGCGCTGCCAGGTTGACGGTCCCTCCGGTATAGACGCCTGAAAGCATTGCCCCGACCTTGTATCCTTCAGGAATGGCACGGCCAAAAATGAAATAACCGCCAACTACTGCCATTACCACAGCAATCATCCCGGTGAAAAGGGCAAGAACAGAGGAACGGTTGCCGGTACGCCTGAATCTGCATCCGAAAAGCATCAGTGGAATGGCCACCGGTACCATGGCACTGCTCAGCATATCCTGGATTTGGGCCATACTCCGAGGACGTATGGTATTGCCTATTATGACTCCAAGAATGTACAGAACCAGTACAGGCCCTATCTTATCCAAAACTTTCACCTTACTGCACACTCGCATAACAGCAGCAGGAAGAAATACAAAAAGCAGGACTGTCAGTATGTTGCCTATCATAAAGGCAAAAATACGTACATTTGCATAAATATGAAAACAGTTATTGAAAAAGGAACCATATCCGAACTGGAAGACATTGTCCGATTCCAGATTGGGATGGCCATGGAGTCTGAAGGAATAGTTCTGGATTCTGAGAAACTTCACTCAGGCGTGAAAGCTGCCTTGGAGAATCCGTCACTTGGTGAATATTTCGTTGCCAGAAACGAAGAAGGTACATTGATGGGCAGCCTGCTGATAACCAAAGAATGGAGCGACTGGAACTGTTGCAACTACTGGTGGATTCAGAGTGTCTATGTCCGTCCCGAATTCAGAAAAAACGGCGTTTTCACCGCAATGTTCAACGAAATTAAACGTCTGGCTGGAGAAGCCGGTTCTACAAGTCTGCGCCTATATGTTGATAGCGCAAACACCAATGCACAAGCCGTATATCTCAGACTTGACATGAAGCGGAGTCACTACCTGATGTTTGAGGAAGACTTTTAGAATCTGTTTTGAAATGTTGCAAAAATGACAGCAGTTCGGAAGCTTTTTTCAATAAGACCTCAGGGCTAATCATGGGCCCTGCCCAAAGATTCGTATTTCAGGGCTCCGTCCTCCAGGAATAACCTATAGGATAGAGGATAGTTAGTCCAGTTTTCACTGACATATTCGGAATACCAATCCCAGACTGTCATTGAGAATGGCTCACTGTTGAGTTCCACCAGATTGGCGTCTTCTTTGTAGAATACGACATAGGCACCTGTTTCATCAACTGCTATCACGGTCAGTGTGCCCGGACAGCATCCGTAAGGAAAACCTTTGAAAACCAGCAGATACTGGGATTCACTTACCTTGCAGGTGTGGAAGAAACCGTTTTCAAACCGACTGTCCTTAAACCAGTCATATTCTTTGAATTGGAATTCTCTGCCACCGACATTAATGGTGACCACAGCAAAATCTCCCGGGTCTTCGGACAAGTCCTCTGGAAAAGAGAAAATTGTTACGGTAAAATGGCCTATTTCTGTTTTAAAAGCCTCAACACACGCCTTGGAATAATCAAATATCGTATCGACAACAAAAGGATCCCCGAACGGTTCATTAACCTTGACAGAAGACCCTTGCTGGAAGTCGAATATTGTGGTCACCTTTTCACGGACGGGGCGCACAGCCATGCCCAGGTTACGCTTGTCAGTAGCATAATCCCAGTCTTTTTCATTGAAACTCAAGTTCCATGCCTGATAAACATCATCATTACAGAGAGTATTGGACCAATACAAACCTTCATCTTCAAGAACAGGCAGGAAAATGGAGTTGCCGTTGATATTGCTCTTGACATTGTATCCTTTGGTTCCATTCACAGTTGTCCAGGTCCAGGTGCATTTTTCATACAATTCAGTCAGTTCTTCCTTGGTAGGCATACGCCATTTGTCGCCCCAGTTCATACGGGCGGCATCATCAGTCAGAACGAGAACGGTATCCATTCTTGAATCAATATAGTTTATCATGTTGTCGCTGTCTTCAGA
This sequence comes from Candidatus Colenecus caballi, assembly GCA_018065615.1. Classification (GTDB taxonomy): domain Bacteria; phylum Bacteroidota; class Bacteroidia; order Bacteroidales; family Bacteroidaceae; genus Colenecus; species Colenecus caballi. The sequence goes on from JAGHSY010000055.1 coordinate 29,336, forward strand.
ATGCCGGTATGTTGACCAGGAGTAATCGTCTTTTGGTCTGGTCTCGCCCCAGGCGAAACGGCTTCCGTATTCCTGCTGACTGGAGGCACCGACATTACAGTCGGCCCACAGGACACTCAGACCAAGGTCAACACAATCATGCTGGACGTACCCATCGGGGGGCAGGACTGAAACTTCACATTCGTGGACAATTGTACCGCAAACCGCTTTGACAGTACACTTTCCGTTTGAAATGGCTGTGACTATTCCATTTCTGTCAACTTTGGCCACATCGGAATTGCCCGAAGACCAGTATATGCTCTGTTTTGTTGCATTTGAAGGAATGAATGATGCCGTCAGCTTATACTCTTCACCGACTCTGATTCCTATTTCCTTCTTATTCAGACCGATGTCATCAATTGGGACATAACAATCAGTTACAGGTCTGATTGGACGGCCTGACTGACGGGTCAACGGAGTATTACCCATTCCCATCCCTCTTTGGCCACTGCTATTTATCATGGAATAAAAAAAACAAGATCTGGGCTCAACCGCCATCTCACTATTGGAATTGCAGGAACTTGTCCAGTAATATACGCCATCATCATAATACAGCAAACGTGTATCGACCTTCAGTCCTCCAGCCGGAAGGAATATGGAATTGCCGTTCTTGCCTGTCACCTTATATCCGTTCCGACCATCCTGCCTGATCCATTCCCATGTGCAGTTGTCTATGAGTTCCTGGAATTCTTGCTTTGTAGGCATACGCCAGTCCTCACCCCAAAGCACTGTGGCAACGTCATCCTGAGACTCCAGAGTGGGAATCCTGCCATCAAAATAATGGCTCTGTCTGGATGCGAAGACATTGTCCTTGTCATAATTCTTCTTTTCTTCAGTCTCTCCCCATGCAAAATAACCGCCTGGATATTCAGGCCAATATGAACCGATGTTGCATGTGGCCCAATTGACACTCAGACCAAGGTCAACACAATCATGACTTGGATAATACTGTCCCCAACTGCTGCTGGAAAGGATCAATGACGGAATAATCAGGAAAAGGAATCTAGATGATTTCATTCGGATGCTTTGATTCGGATGCTTTGATTTAGAAGCTGTTTTGAATTAATATAGGTCAACATGACTTCTCGGAACAAATACTTGCCCATAATTGTTCCGAGAATCAATGTATTGGAATCTCGTGGCACTTTCCACAGAAATGTGCCACGAGATGATTGGATAATCTATTTTATCTGTTTTATCTGTCACGGAAATTCCACTTGCAGTTTACGTCGTTGAAATCGTACTTTCCAAGTGTGAGTGAGCAGTCGCCTGTGCAGACAAGAGCAAACTGCTGGCCCTTCTTTCCGGGAACATTTTCATTGATTATACGGAATGTGCCGTCTATGAGCTGTTCAATTCTCCACAGCTGTTCAGGGGCTCCCGTATACTGCGGAACTGCCGTCAGTTCGCCGTCGGCCGTTGCGGCCAGCGCACGGTTGGTTCCTTCAATGGTAATCTTGTAATAAGGTGCGCCAAGATAGCCGCCCTTGTCACCGACTGCAGTGACAGTCCATCTCTGGTGGGGACGGAACATGTAGTCATTCAGACGTATGTCAATGTTGCCCTTGGGCCAGTCACCTATCACATCAGCCAGAATCTGGTTCTGCAGAGGAACGTTGGGAGTAGAAGCGTTGCCGAATCCGCGGCCTGCACCCTGCATTCTGACAAAGTCAACTGCAAGTTCCAGAGCATAGCCGCGACGCTCGGACTCAATCTCGAATGTGCCTTCCCTGAACGGGTCGGCGGCTACGGGCCAGTCGTTCTTCCAGAGAAGCGGAAGTATGCCGAGCACGCTCTTTCCGCTGCGTTCAAAATCGGCCTCAAAGTGGCAGGACATCTTTTCGCAGCCTTCCTCCTCAATGTAACGTCCGAAATGTCCGGGACCGGTAACCCTATTGCCGGCAGACAGCACCATCTTGCCGCCGCCCTGCAGCATGTCACGGCCTACATTGTCAAGGTACGGACCGGTAACTTCACGTGAACGGCCGCATACAATGTTGTAGGTCGAGTTCACACCGTCACAGCAGGTTCCGTGAGTTCCAAGCAGATAGTACCAGCCGTTGTGGTACATCAGTGCCGTTGCCTCACAGTCAATTGCTATGTCAACGGGCTCGCTCTTGGGCAGACGCTTTGCGGTCTTGGGGTCAAGTTCAACCAGACGGATTGCACCGAAATAGGTGCCGTATGACATCCACAGGCGTCCTGTGGTCGGGTCAAGGAGAAGCGCCGGGTCAATGCTGTAGCAGTCGTCATCGGCCCCGGCCCATGCAACAAGCTCTTCGGCAGAATAATCTACTGAATCGGGATTCAGAGTAGTGGCCCACATGGTCTGGCATACACCGTGGGTCTTGCCCTGTGTGCCGGGAAAATTGCCGCTGTAGGTAATGAGATAGCGGTCACCTATCTTCATGGCATCGGGTGCCACGCCGCCGCCGGGCTTGACTGCACCGGAACGCCAGGTGTATCCGTCATCGGACATAAGTCCGCCGCTGCCGGTACCGAAAGTATAGTAAACCCCGTTGCACTTTACAATGGTCGATGGGTCATGAATGAAAATATCACCTGTAATCTGGGCCGATGCTCCAATTGCCAATGCTGACAGTGCAGCTGCTGCAAATATCTTTTTCATAACTTTCTGCATTATTTGTTGGTGATTGTAAGATTGGTCACTGGCTTGCCGTCCAGTCCGATGAAACGGACGCAGAAGTCACTCATGCCCGGACCGTTGATGACTGAGCAGCGCACAATGTTGGCGCCCTTCTTCAGGGTGAACTGCTTTGAAACGCCGTCATCGACTACCATACGGCGGTCGCCTGAAAGCAGCAGGACCTCCTGGCCGTTGACCCACCACATTGAGGCCGAGTTGGAACCGGCAGCCAGTCTGACTGTCATGTCCTCAGGGGCGTTGACCACGGTTACGCCAAGGAACAGCCCTTCGGTAGGACGCTGTCCCAGACTCTTTGCAAAACGGTACAGCTTGACGTTATAACGCTTGCTGTCAACGCTGTGCCACTTAAGACTTACATCTGTATATTCCGGCTGGGCTGCGGGCTGGGCCTGTGGCTGCGGAGCCTGCTGGGGGCCGCCCATGCCGCCCATACGCATGCCGCCTCTGGCTGTGCGCTTGGGAATCTTTACGGTAACCTCATCGCCGTCTTTTGGAAGGACTGTATTCTGTCCCTCAAAATACTCCTTTGCAAACTCTGTCCTGAGCCAAGAATCAGTGAACAGTGTGTTGGAATTTATTTCCTGCTTGGAAATCGGATCCAGCAGTGTCCAGCGGCGTATGAAACCGTCCTTGTCCGGAGTGGCGGACTTGGACTTTGCCTCCGAGAAATACACGTCAAACGACACATCGGGCTGGACATACTTGTCAAATACAGGATTTACAGGACCTGAAGCCTGTGCCTGGGCGGGTGCCCCGGCGCGGTTCTGAGCCATCAGTGAACCCGATGCCAGAACTGCAAGAACTAGAAATAGCTTTCTCATTGCCTGATCAGTTGTAATTAAAGTAAACTGTCGGCAAGTTATTGAAAAAGTCAATACCAAGTTCAGAATCTGCCCGATTATTGTCCGTCACATTCTGTTCTTTGCATCCTGCCCGGCACCCGTACCCTTATATTTGCTGTTTGCGCTGTTGAAACGGTAGGAAACGCGCATGGTTACGCACGATTTGAAATTGTCATTGGGCTGGTCTATGACATATCTTCCGAAATCGGTCCTGGCATACACGGCCGATGAATTGAATATGTCCGCCCAGGTCAGGTTCAAGGTCAGCGCATCATCCTTCAGGAATGACTTCTGAATGCTTACCGATAAATCACGAACCGGTCTGTAAACTTCGGCAATATCGGTCTCCATCCTGCTGAAGTAACTGTAATCGGCATTCACCATCCAGCTGCGGTTGAAACGGAAGGCGTTGTTGAACTGCAGCAGATACATGGGTCTGTTGCGGGAAACCGTACGGATTCCACCCTCAACGCGCGGGTCCTGCACCGTCATTGTCAGGTACTGTTTCTGCATTCCGACTGTGTACACCGGATACCAGACTCCGACTGAAGGCGATGCTGTCAGATAGAAATTCAGCCTTTTCAACGGGACATCAAGGTTAACGCTTTTTATCAGCACCACTCCTTCATCGTTATAAGGAGCGGCCCACTGGGTTATGTAATTGTCAACTCTCTCATAGTTCCCGCTCAAAGTGAGCCACTTCCAACTGGCATTCACAGCGACTGTTCTGTATTTCTCATTCAGCAGCTTTGGGTCACCGCTCTGGTAGCAGTAACGGTTGTTGTATGAAATCTCTGTGGTAAGCTTGCCATAACTGGGGCGCTGCGTCTTGCCTGTGTACGACAGCGAAACGCTTACCGGACCGGCCATTGTGGCAAAACCCAGAGACGGGAACCAGCTGTCGTCAGTGCGGCTCAAGTCCGATGCGCCCGTCATGTGGTCACGGTATTCAAAGTCTGCGTGCTCATATCGGAGTCCGGCATTCAGCTGGCCGAAAGGCAGTCCTACGGCATACTGTGCAAATCCGGCAAGAGTGTTCTCCGACATGGAAGCGTCAGTGGCGGGAATCTGGTCAAAGGTTATGGAATATGTCTGCGCAGCTGCAACGTAGGTATCTTCAGCACCAAACTGCAGAGAACCCTTACCCAGCGGATATGACAGAATCAGTTTTCCGGCACCCATTGAAGTCCATGCCTCGGACCGTGAATACAGTTCTGCCGGAGAAGTCAGGCTGTGTTCGTACATTTCTGTGTAAGAATCGGTGCGAGCGTCAATGAAATCGGCATTGAAATTTATTCCAAGCTTGCCCGCAGTTCCATCATAATACAGGTTTCCCGACCACTGTGTTGAGTTTGGGATACGTGTGTCATTGACTGTTGAAAGGCGGTCGGTCATGTCATTGTCAATATAGACATCGGAATTGACCAGCAGCCGGCTGTCTCCAATGGTGTTATGGTCATGTGATATTTTTAGGCCGATGGAATGGCTGTCGCTTATCTGCCAATTGGCTCCGCCCACATACTGCCAGCCGCCGTTATGCGCCCTGTAGTCCAGAGTGCCGGTCTCAAAGAAATCATGATTGCCGTCCGGAGCTTCAAGTAAAGTGGTTCCGTCAACGGTACTTATCTGATACCCCCGCTGGTTCCAATATACCAGCTTGCCAAAGAAATCCCATCCGCCTGTGCGGTAGTTCAGGTCAAGCACGGACCAGGAAGGCTCAATGTCATGACAGGAGTATATATGCTGTTTGGTCTGACTGGTCAGAGCATAGCTCAGCCCTTCTCCCTGACGTTTCACGGTGCGGATCCGTACCACGCAACGCACGTCACCGCCATACAGCGCACCCGGGTTGCTGACCACATCTATTGACTTTATGTCCTCAGACATCAGATTCCTTAGTTCGGAATCATCAGTGACCTTGCGGCCGTTGATGTAATACACAGGAGCGCCGCGGCCAATCACCTCAAGACCGCCGTTTGTACTGATCATGCCCGGTACTTTGGCAAGCACGTCATTGGCATTGCCGGAATGTTCCAGGACTGACCCGGTTATGTTCGTCACCACGGCATCGCCCTTGATTTCTGTCTTTGGAAGGCTGGCGGTAATGACCACTCCTTCAAGCATGACATTGTCCGGCTGCAGACGCACCGTACGTGGAAATGCAGAAACCGGCAGTTCCACCATTCCGTATCCCATCATGGACACCTGTACACGCTGTCCGCCAGCCGGCACTTCAAGGTCAAAAACTCCGTTCAAATCGGTAATTCCGCCACCTGTTATCACTGAGTCCGACAGTATTGCGACCGTTGCAAACTCCATCGGATTTCCATTCTCATCAAGTACTGTTCCCTGAATGTTCTGCGCTGCTATTGGAAAAGAAATAGACAATCCGATGACAAGTGCCAATGCTGTTCGTTTCATAAGTTGTTCTGTTTTGTCGGGGCAAAAGAAAATTCCAATAAAAAGACGTAAAACAGGCGGGACTGTTAACGGAAAATTTTGGGACAGATAGATATTCATCCATTTGTCCCGACTGTTTTCCATTCATCCCAAAACGGCTACGTAATAATTCGGAATGACTATTTTTGCTGTGTTATGAAAACCATTCCGCCAAAAATATTCAAAGACTATGCAATCCTGAGCACTGGGTTCTGTCTGTTCTTTCTGCTGGATCCGTTCAACCTGGACAATACCATCAGCAATCCCGCAATTCCCTTGGGCAGTACACTCCAGATACTTGGAGAAGGAATTGTCATATTACTTGGCACCGTTCTCAGTGAACTGATTGTTACTTTCGTCCTGAATCTGCCATGTGACTATTCCAAGGGCTGGAACTATCAGATAATGCGCAAAATACCGCTGTACATTCTTGTCATAATTATTCTGTCTGCAGCTGTCGGACAGTATTTCACAGTCATCCAATGGGGTTTTGGCAAGTGGTATTATTTCTGGAATGACTATAACGGCAGTTTCAGCCTTAAATGGTTCATGAACAACTTCACACAGGACTTGTCAATCTGCGTTTTCATTGCAGTATATTGGGCATTTCTTACCGACAGCCGCATGAAGGAATACAGGATTCAGGAACTGCTCTTACTCAATGACGTGATTGACGGCACGGACAGCATTACCGGTGACAAGGCCGATGTCATGACAATTACCGCCAAACCCACACCGACCTGCGTAAAATATAGGTAAGAGCGCATCAGAACCTCCAGTCCGAAGAAGGTGAACTTACATAGTGCATTTGTGCATGTCCCGCCAAACTGTGACACACCAACCTGCCCTACAGCACCTTCCAGAGCCTATCACTGCGTCTCATAGGCCGATTTCAGGGGTGTGAGACACATCAACCCCCACCACAAACATTGTAACGCCACCTGGCGTGTCACACTTTGGCGAAATCAAAACCGGACCGAAAGCACAAAAAACAGCAGCCCGAAAGCTGCTGTCAGTTATTTCCAATAAGTGAGATGTCGTTTAGTATTCGTCCTCGTTGAAGATAGATTGTGTGATTGACTATCAATCAGTTAAATGATTTTGACGGTATTTTATACAAACAAATAATGACGTCTGAGGATTTCAAATGAGTGGTTTGTTTGTATGGCTGAGCAGTTCCATCGAGCCCGATCTCAAACTGGCCATGCTGCTGTAAAGCAGATTCGAGAAGGAGAGGAAACGCCTGAATATAAAAACTATCTGTTCAAAACAATCACTTCTCGCGGTAGGATGGAATTACCTACATCTTCCTTGGGAAGCACTTTGGTAAATAGAACAATCTCAACCTGTTTCCCTTTGGTAAAAGGCAGAACATCGGCAATCTTCTGAATCTCATTGGTGAGCAGACGTCCGTTCTCCCCGGATGTCCATTTGCATTCTCCAATCAGAATATGCTTTTTGTCCAATGATTCAGCCACGACATCCAACTCCACATCCTTGAATTCGCCATCGAAACAGACCTGACCCCACCATCTTCTTGCTTCAGAGTATGTGATTCCGTTTATCATATTGCCTGTCACGGCATCACGACAAAGCCTTTCCCACCAATATCCTGTCAATTCAGGCAATCTCTCATCAAGCAGGCTGTCTATAAGCGTTGTTCTTCCCAATTCAATGAATGAACGGTTTGCAGGAACAAACCTGTAATGGAAACTTAGAAAAGGGTCTGCAATGCGATACAGGCTTTTCTTGTTATCTTTTACTGAGACTCCGAACGGAATGTCTTTTTCGAGATACCCCAAATCTATCAGCTTCGCCAACGGTCTTGAAAGATTTGTGGCCGGTTCATTACATTTTGATGCAATTTCCTTCAGTCTTGTAGCCCCACCTCCGACTATCGTCATAATGGTTGCCGTTTTGACAATATCCTTGAGATCATCCAGGAAGAGATGCTGAGGCTCCTCGTACAATGCTCCGAAAGTGGACAGAATATGCTCGTCTATTGCCTCCTTGAGCGAAGCAGAATCTTCCCTGAGCTTCCAGTATCTCGGGATACCACCCCAGATGGCGTAATTTTCGATAGTCTCAATGTCATTAAGGCCCAACGCTTCCTGCAGATATGGAAGTCTGATGGGGCCTATGTTGAAATCAGCCTCTTTCCGTCCGAACAACGGCGATGCCTCATCATGAGTCAGATTATACATCATGGTTTGTGATGATCCACAGAGTACAATGTTATATTTGAGTTCTCCGGAATCCAGAAGCGTCTGAACCACGGACGGAAGCGAGGTGTCACTTTCCGCCAAATACGGAAATTCATCAAGACAAAGGGTAATTTTTTCCGTAACCCTATGGTTTAATGCCGTAAGCAACGCCCGCCAATTCTTGTACTGCGCATCGCCAAAACCATCATACAGATGGGATATCACGTAACTCAGATTTGCCATCTGTGTCGAAGCATCTGTCTTGTCTGCCTCGAAGTAAATATCCTTTTCTGTCAATACCCTTTTAATCAGCGTTGACTTTCCGACGCGTCTGCGGCCTCTGATAATTGCAAACCCAGGCTGCTCTCTTGAAAGCAGTTTGACCAACTTTTCCTGCTCAATGATTCTGTCTACAAATTCCATATTACGGCATTTATTATGCGCTGCAAACATAATGTTTTTAGAACATAATTGCAAATCAATTGTCTATTATATTAATAGCAGGCTACGTATAGGGAAGGGTTCTAAATCTATTGTCTATCTTCCGTGTTATCCGCGAGGATGTACATTTTGCATTCAAATCCAGATTAAAAAAGGCTAAAAACAACAATCGGACAAACAAATATTCTTTGTCTATCCGGTTGATTATTAGATATTTGGACCTATAATAGACTTTTAATATTCCTCCTCGTTTAAGAAAAGGAGCATATAGGCTGTATCAACCGCATCGGGCAGCAGAGGAACATCCAGGTTATCAATCTTGTAGTTGCGCACACCATCGAAGAATCGATGATTGGCAAATTAAAGTTCAAGACTTCCCTATTCGAAGGAGTCCTTGACGGAGGCGACGATGCCGTATTTGCATCCGATGACAAGTTCGCCAAGATTATGGACCTTGTCGGAGAATATGTCGAGCCTTCGACAGAGGAACCTCGTCCTGAAGATTCGGGAGTTACGGTTGATACAGGCGATGTAGAGCCGAACAAGTGCCAGACCGTGGTGGAAGGTCACCCAGTTGCGGAGGATGAAGACAACGTTTCACCCGCCGATACCGGAGATCTGATAAATCAGGGTCTGTCTTTTTTCAGCAATCTGGTAGAAACCCTAAAATCACCTGAAAAGACCGCAAAACTAATTGACAGAATCGTAGTCGAAGATAAGGAAACCGGCAAAGCCTCCATCAATATTCCTGTCCAGAGCAAACGGCTCATCACTGATACCCTTGGATTTATCGGGAAACTGCTGACGAAATAGTTGCTGTCTGATCACTAAACAGATCATCCAAAGTGATGACCTTCTGCAAATTGTCCGAATAGGCATTACGTTTGATACCATTGGCACTTACCAAGACGTTATGTAACCGTCTCCGCGGTTACTATTCCGGCAACCAAACTGCGTTATATGTGTAAAAAGCCCGAATTACACATAAAAGGCCGTCCCAGAATAACTGAAAATCCCGACCATAGGTACAAATTGGTCGGGATTTTCAGTTCTTATACCGCCGATTTATAGTGCTTTAGATTTTTCTACTAAATACTCAGACTAATTCAGGCAAATATGTAAAACGAGCTAAAACAAGCGGTTTTTACATCCGTTCATAACTTCAAAATCAAGAACGGCGGGACTTTTTAGAGCGCCGCCGTATGCTTTATCGGTATCTGTTTTTACTGGTTTCCGAGAAGCCAGTCAACAACCATAAACTTGTTTATTTTGTGGCCTTCGTATTCTTCAACGCCTCGCTCTGAGAATGAAAGCAGCGTCAGGTTTTCGCATTTCAGAAGTTCGGCACCTTTCTTCAGCCCACCCAATTCACGTGTCCTTGTTGTCTGCTTGTCCATTTTAAGAGTGACCTGAATCAGTTCCAGGACTTTCGTCTTGTCCACTATGATGAAGTCAACCTCGAAATTATCCCGGTAGTAGAACACGTTGATGTTTTCACCTTTATATCTCCTGAGAAGTTCGATATAGACTATGTTCTCAAG
>JAGHSY010000100.1 GCA_018065615.1 Candidatus Colenecus caballi
CAATTTTGTTCCAGAACACCGAATCTGAAATAGTCCCCCGGCCCCACAAGGCTCCTGAGGCATATAGCTTCTGCGCCACCGCATTCCTTGAACAAATAACGGCACATTTTTGTTCCAGAACACCGAATCTGAAATAGTCCCCCGGCCCCACAAGGCTCCTGAGGCATATAGCTTCTGTGTCACCGCATTCCTTGAACAAATAACGGCACAATTTTGTTCCAGAACACCGAATCTGAAAAAGGTCAACCATCCCACAAGGCTCCTGAGGCACATGGCTTCTGCGCCACCGCATTCCTTGAACAAATAACGGCACAATTTTGTTCAAGAACACTGAATCTGAAAAAGGTCACCTCGTTCCACAGGCTTCCTGAGGCACATGGCTTCTGCGCCACCGCATTCCTTGAACAAAAAACGGCACATTTTTGTTCAAGAACACCGAATCTGAAAAGGCACCTCCGTCCACAGGTCTCCTGAGGCTCATCATGATTGAGCGGTTGGAATCTTTGCGCAGTAAATGAACCCAAGATAGCCCCCCCCCAACACACACACACTAAATATTCACTGAGCCCTTGTCTTGTTTTATTACTCCGCTTCGCTCCGCACGGCAAGTGGGAGAGTAGGTAGCCGCCGTCTTACGGAGAAGCCTCGAACATAACGCTCGGGGCTTTTTCGTTCTTGAGGCCAATGTGGTTCTGGATAAGTCCGAGGTACAGCACGCATCGAACATGGTGGCAAACTGATTATTAATGGGATAATGTTGAATTTTTATATTCGAAATTATGGTGTTCAATTAAAATTCTTTACTTTTGTCCATTGTTTGTGAATTTCAGATGTCTTTCTTCTGAACGTGATATTTATAATTATTTAGGACAAAACTCTATTTTATGAAAAAATCATTGTTTCTAGGAGCTTTCACAGCTATTGTTCTGTGCTTTGTTTCCTGTTCGCTTAATGAATTGAATCCGCCATCACCAAGCGAAAGCCACTTCGGTAAGTTAGTCGGTGGAATTGATAAACTGCAGACTTGGAATCTGGCTCAAAAACAGAGCGTTACTGTTTCTGTCTCATCGGAGTCATTGATTAATGTCTATGCTTTGAATGGTTCATCACACTCGATTGTTGCCAGGAAGACGATTAATGGAACTGAAACTGTTTATTTTGATGCTATTCAAGGATTGGAGAGCGTTATTGTGTTTAATCTGAATGGAGGAAAGTTCAAAACAGTAAATGTTGGAGGCAGAGTCTCGTTTCCAAGTACAAAGGCTGTAATTGGTGGAAATACGGTGATAGGGACTGAAACTGTATCTGATTATTCAGAATTCAGTTATGATGTCGTGTCAGAAGATGTTTATACTGATGCCTTTAAAAGTCTTGAAAGCGCATCACCATTCTTCTATTCAAAGTCAGGAACATTTACCCTTTATCCGTGCTGGTACACAAGTGAGTCAGGCAATTCTGCAACGCTTGGAATATACTATTATGAAAATGGGAATATAGTTGAAGTTCCGGTTTTTGCCAATGACAAGACAAACGACTGGCTGCAATATAAGGCTCCTGTAAGTTGGGGCGGTTGTTGGCAGACTTATACAGATGCCCATATGTCGTCTATGGGGACCATGAGTTCTGAAATCAACTCATATCGTTCAAAAGGTATAAAGGTTTCTGTTCCGGCAAATACGGCATTTGGTTTTTATGTTATCGGCAACGATCAGAATGCCAAGTATTATTCCGAAGAATTGCCATATTCCTTTGGCGCTGATTGGATGTCCGGCAATTTGAACAATTGGCTTGCATGGGGTAATCCCAAGTATATCAATGGCCAGAAGGAATACTTCGGACATATTGCCTGCATTGATGTTGAGGGCAGGAAATATCTTGCTTGTGACGATGGTTGTGAAATAATTAACGGTCGCGGAGCAACGACACCTCAGTATTATCACATGGTGTTCAGTATTGACGGTGACCTGACAGATCGGTTTGTTGATGATGAAGACCCTGAAGGAGATCCTGTTGATCCCAATTCGGGAAAGTTGTCCAATGATACTCTTTCGTGGATTCTGGCATGCGAAGATCTTGGTGAGAATGCGGATTATGATTTTAATGATGTCGTTCTGAAGATTTCCCATGTGGCAGGTTCTACTACTGCCAGTGTTTCACTTCTGGCCGCAGGCGGTACTTTGGCTGATTTCATCTTTTTTGGAGATGATTGTCTTGGTGAAGTACATGATCTGTTCGGCGATACAGTCGTTAAAACTGTCAACACTTGGAACAAACAGAATACTCTTGTCAAAACGCCGGTATATATAGGGTGTGTTACTGTTCCGGAAGACTTTACCATGACCGATGAGAATATGGGCGGATTCACAATCAGACGCGGAGACATTGAAGGTGTTGTTGCTGCTCCGCAGAAGGGAAATGTACCATATATGATTTGTGTCCCGGACTCTTGGAAGTGGCCGGAGGAACTGACCAGCATAGTAGATGCATATCCTGATTTTGCGGGATGGTGCAACGACCATACATCGAATCTGGACTGGTATAAGAATTACGTAAAAGAAAAGGTTTTCAACAGATAATTTTCCATCCATCTAAAACAAGCAGGAGCCGGCATTTTTGTCGGCTCCTGCTTGTTTTTGTCATATATCAAATCATGTCAGTCCAACTTGTTATTTGAACTGGTTACGCCATTTGATTGGAGTTGTACCGGTGAACTTCTGGAAGTTGCGGTAGAATGATGAGAGGGTCAGATATCCGCTTTGGGTGGCAATGTCTGCCATGGGTAAGTCGTGATCCTTTTGGAGCAGAATTTCAGAATGTTCAATTCGCTGAAGATTGATGTAGTCCGAAAATGAGCAGTCATAATAGGAATGGATGATCTGTGCCAGGTATGTCCTGTTTGTACCTATTTGTGACGCAATTTCAATCAGTGATATTCCCGGATTCAGATATGCCTGATTTTCTTCCATGATTTCCTTCAGCCGTATTATACATTGGGAATATAGTTTTTCGTTGATCTGGATTGAATCGGGCTTGGATATGAATGTTCCGTCATTCGTTGCCTGTTCGTCATTCTTTTCGATGGCTTCTGCCAGCTGTTGTGCTGTGAACTTGATGGTGTTAGTATAATACCCCATCAGGAATATGCCTGTGGAAACACAAATAGACATGGTTATGAACAGGGGCGTATTTTCTGTTATTTCATGGAACGGTTTTGCCAAAAGACAGAGAGTGGCTGCCATTGTTATCATCATAGTGACAAAGACAAGAAAATTGTTCTTTCTGCCACGTCTTTCTGTATCGGAGAAATAGTCGTCAATGGTGTTGTTGTATTTTCTGAGACGGAAGAATGCAAAAATCTGAACACCTATGATTTCTGCCAGAAACATGTATCTGAAACACCAGTTGCAGACTATGTTCAATAAGTTCCATGTGCTGTTAATGTATTCCTGAGGCACATATGTCGGTTCGTTTAGTATCAGACTGTGGAACAGGGCATCTGATGCATCTCTGCCAATGATCATGCTGAGAATGACGGTAATCAGTACCAGAATGATATTGGGTACGAAAAGAAGAAAAGAATTGCCGCCTATTCCATCAGGATCCGTTACAGATTTGAAGAATATGACGTGCAACGGGGGCAGAATCAGTGCAAATGACATGTAGCAGATGCCGGATATCATGCTTGCCGCCGGCGTAAAATATGATATGAAAAGAAAATATGCGATTGTAAATACCAGAAGCATTATTCCCATAATGACGTGTGCCTGAATCTTTTCTTTTTTCAGCAACAGAATCAGACACCACGAGAGGGATAGCAGAGGTGTCAGCAAAACGAGAATAATATGAAATATATAGTTCAAGTTCATATTACAAATATATACCTTATTTTTATCTCTTTTAATTTCTGACTCAAATTTTCAAATCGGCGTCATTTTATTTGTGTTCGATTTTAATCCGCGTTATTTATAAATTCATTCAAATTTCTGATTTGCAGATGAAACGACAATTTTTTTTCTGATAATTGTTGATTTAGAAATTTTTGCTTCTTATCTTTACTACACTACAACAACAATCAACAATAAACCGTTTATGGAATACGAAGCATTAAATGGGCTTGACGGATCAAAATATACCGTCATGATAGTGGACGACATTCCGATCAACACCCGCCTTTTGGAAAAGATTCTTTCGAAAGCAAATTTCAGGTTGAGAATATTCAATGACAGCCAGCTTGCAATGGACAATATTGCAGAAATTGACCCGGATATTCTTCTTATGGATGTGATGATGCCGGGAATAGATGGCTTTACTTTCCTGACAAGATTGCGTTCGAATCCTGCATTTGATCATGTTAGAGTAGTTCTGGTTACGGCTGTGAGTGAATCGGAGGAAATACTTCGCGCTGGTACGATGGGCGCAAATGACTATATTACCAAACCGATTAACGCCAAGAGGGTGGCTTCCAGCATTGCTGCCCAGATTCAGGCTATTGAAGCTGCCAGAAACAAATGACAGCAGGATGGACGTTTGCCGGCAGTCGTCCTGCTCTCTCGTGAAACTGTTTGAAAGACCGGCTGGATGATATTTATATTATGCGGATCGCTTTCGGCGTCTGCTTATGTTTCTTGGACAATTCAATTATTATAATATGGCAAAACCTTGTGTTTTGATAGCGGAAGATAAGGACTATCTGGCCAAGATCATCAGAACTGCATTAACTGATGATTTTGATTGCATTTGCGTCCAGACCAGCAAAGAGGCTCTTGATTCAATCAACGATGTAGATGCTGCAGTAGTCAGTCTGAACTTGAAGGGTGTCACATGTGACAGCCTGCTTGCAGAGATGAAGAACAGGAGAAGGATTCCTGTCATAATTCTTACAAGCAATACGACATCACTTATAAGAATCAAACTGTTCAGAGAGGGTGCTGATGATGTTGTTACGAAGCCATTCAATCCGGAGGAACTTCTGGTCAGATTAATCCGTCTTGTAAAATGATTATCAAAAGGTTATTTGACATATTGCTTTCGCTGACGTTAATCATTCTGCTTTTGCCGCTCATGCTCATTATTGCTGTTGCAATTGAACTTGAAGTGCCGGGAGCACCTATTTATGTTTCAGAACGTGTCGGACAGAACTGGAAACGGTTCAAGTTCTACAAATTCCGCTCCATGCGTCCGCAGGCGGATAAGGAATTGGGTTTGCTGTCAAACAGGAATTCATATGTCGATGTGTATGTGGATCCTGAAATAATTTATCTGCCTTCCAAACTCTATGACGTCAAACTGTATTCTGACAACTATAAGGTTTGTGAGTTTGATTATCTGCAGGAGACAGCCAAGAGAATGAACAGCTGCTTTATCAAAGTTGACAATGATCCAAGAATAACCAAACTTGGCAAGTTCCTGAGAAAGACAAGCCTTGACGAGTTGCCCCAACTGTTCAACATCCTTAAGGGCGATATGTCTTTTGTGGGTAACCGGCCGTTGTCTGTGGCTGAAGCGGAACTGCTGACGTCCAACAAACTGGCGCAACGTTTTGATTGTCCTGCAGGTCTGACAGGTTTGTGGCAGATACAGAAAAACAAGGATAACATGACTCCTGAAATGCGGCGGAACTTTGACATTGAATATGCTCAGAATCAGAGTCTGCTGCTGGATATCAAGATAATTCTTTCAACAATAATCCAAGTAGTGAAAAGGAACAATGAGTAAACTGTCCCGTTTGTTATTACTTGCTCTGGTTCTTGGAATTCCAGTCATCGGACTTGCCCAGGACAATATTATGAAGACTGTACGTATGGACTCTATAATGTACAAGTTAAGCAATATGTCTCTGGACGATTATGCCGCAATAGAGCTACCGCCATTGGATGTCCTTTATGAGAATGCCAGAAAGGCCAATTCCGTCATGTATTTCGATTATGAATCGGAAATATCCATGTATGATGTCAAGGCGGCAAGGCGAAAACCGATGGAGTGGGTACATCTGGTTGCAACGTACAGTTATGGCAGTACTGATCTGTCTGCAATTGCACTTATGGAATCGACTTATCAGGTCTGGACGCAGAATCTTTCCAGCCAACGTAATCTTTACTGGAATTTGGGCGTGACGGTCAATGTTCCGGTATCGGACATGTTCAATGTCAGGAGTCTGGTACGTCAGAAAAAACTGAAGCAGCAGCAGTCGGTCAGTCAGCGTGAGTCAGAACTTGACAATATCCGCAGTGAAATCATCGAACTTTACTGTGTGATTCTTGAAAAGATGTCAACATTGGCAAATGCATCCCAGTCAATGGTTATTGCTCAGGCGCAGTATTCATTTGCTGAAAGTGAATTTGCAAATAACAGGATTGACATTGAGGCATTGTACCGCAGCAAATCATTCGAATCAACGGCCAGGAATGACTATGAACTGAATAAAAGTGAACTGAACAAGGCGTTGCTGACTTTGGAAATCATTTCCTGTACGCCTATTGTGTCAAATGTCACTATAACAAATACAGACAGATAAGGAATATGCAGACAATTCTTTATATCCTTAAGATTCTATACAAGAAAAGATGGTGGATATTTATTGTCCCGCTTCTTTCGGCTTCATTGGTGTATTTTGTCCTTTCCAGGCAACCTAAGACATTCAAGTCCAGTACAACCATCTATACCGGTATCGTTTCCGGTTATGATGTGCTTTCATCGACAGCCGGTTCGCAGGATTGGATGGCGGTAAACAATGCCATTGACAATCTGATAAGCATTGTCAAGGCCGAGTCAACATTGGAGAATGTATCATTGAAACTTCTGTCACGAAATCTTGTCAATATCAATCCGGATGAAGACAATGAATACATGACAGTCAAGTCATCGAAGAATCTGGCTGCAATGATACCGGCCGATGTGTTTGATCTTGTTGTCAACGGTAATGAGGACAGCACGTATGTCAATTTGAAAAGATACTATGACAGGGACAGGACCAACGCGTTGAAACAGCTGTTCCATTGGCAGGACCGCCATTACAGTTATGAGGCTCTGTCAAAGGTTGAGGTCGGCAGAATCAGCAACAGTGACATGATACGCATTTCTTATGAGAATGATGACCAGTACATTGTGTTCAATACGCTTCAGATTATCGTGACTGAATTCATTGACCAGTATGTTGCACTGAGATATGAACAGACCAATGATGTGGTGCTGTATTTTGAGACGGAACTGGAACGTATCAGGAATGATCTTACTGCCAAGGAAAATAACCTTACTGATTACAATACTGTCAATCAGATAATCAATTACGAAGAACAGACCAAACAGGTATCGGAACGTTCAACAGGCATTGATGTTTCAATAGAGGAGATGGAACGTCAGTATAAGAGTGCCACACAACGTATTGAGCTGTTGGAAAAGCAGATGGAAAATGTGGCCAGCCTTTATAAGGAGAATGCTGATTTCATTGGCAAACTTAACACAATATCGACGCTGTACACGCAAAGTTCCAATGCTTCTGATGACAGTCTGGAATTGACGCAACGCATTGAATACGAAACTCAGGCGTTGAAGGATTTGAGCCATTCGATGTCTGCCAACCGGTTTACAAAAGAAGGGCTGTCCGTTGATGCCATAACATCGCAATGGCTGGATGCCATTCTGACCCAGTCGCGGTCAAAGGCGGAACTTGAAGTCCTGAAACATAACAAGGATGAACTTGTCCTTGAATTTGAAAGGTTCTCGCCGGTTGGGTCGTCACTGAAGAGACAGAACCGTGACATCGAATTTTCCGAAAAGAATTATCTGTCAAACTTGAATGCATTGAACGATGCCAGGCTGAGACAGAAGAACCTGCAGCTTTCATCGGCAACATTCAAGATACTGACACCCCCAACTGTGGCGGTATCACCGGAAAGGACCAAGAACAACCTTTATACGGTAATTACCTTCCTGCTGGCTATGGTGCTGCTTATGGTCATTGAGGTGATTGCCGAACTGCTGAACCGCAAGCCTTATGACCGTGCCTCGGCCGAAAAAATTACCGGAATTCCCGTTCTTGGAGCGTTCCCGATGTTCAAGAACGGTAAATATGACCAGATTTGTGGAGATTTTGCCCTTAATCAGATAGGCAACGGGATTGTCAATTTCTTTGACCGCTCCAAGACCAACAATATCATCAATATCATCAGTCTTGAAAAGGAGGAAGGCAAGACATACGTAAGCCAGAAACTGTATTCATACTTTGAAAAACTTGAGACCAAGCCGCTTTGCATTAGCTGGAACAAGGATTTTGATGCAGATTCAAAGTATTATCTGATGGCCAGTTCAATTTATGATTTCGGACAGACAGAAGAAAACTTTGACATTCTGCCTGAGGCCGGTGTTACTATAGTCGAATATCCGCCGCTTTATACTGCGTCTTTTCCGACCAAACTGCTTGCAAGTGCTGCAGTGAATATCATAATCTTTGATACGGAAAGGCCAATTAAGGGCATGGATCTTATACTTATGCGCCAGTTGAAGGAGAATTCGCCGAACGCAAAGATTTATTCCATATTGAATGGGGCCGATGTCGATTCGGTCGGTTCATTTACAGGTATGTTGCCGCCATTCAATATCAGACACAGAATAAGATATGCCATGTGGAATCTGGGAAATGCCAATGATTCCACAGTGGACAAATGATATTATGACCTCATTCCAGACCAGACGTGAGACCGGCAGAACGGCTCTGCTGACAGTGACGGCTGCCGCTGTTCTCGGGCTATGTCTGTGCATGGTTACGGACAGGGCCGTCATTTCATGTCTGATAGCCTTCATTCCTCTGGCTCTGCTTGTATTGGCCAGTTCATTTGAAAAGAAAAGAAATGCTTTTCTGGTTCTTTTCGTCATGAATTATTTCGTTCCGGTAATGTCGCACTATTTGTTCAACATGCCGTTGGGACTGATTATGGACATGCTTATCGGATTCAATTTCCTTGTGATGATATGCAATCTGCTGACAGGAAGAGTCCGGCTGGACAATGTCTCATGGGATGTCATCTTTGCGGTTGGGGTGTGGCTCATTTACTGCTTTCTTGAGGTCTTCAATCCAAGGATGCGTTCGGTGGACGCATGGATGAAAAGCATCAGGAACATGGCTTTGTACTTTTTCTTTGTAGTCCTGATTGTACAGATCTCAATTGAGAGCTTTCATGATATGAAGACCGTGATGTTTGTGTGGTCTCTGCTGGTAGTTCTGGCCATCATCAAGGCTGCTTGTCAGAAATACATCGGCTTCACGCCTGGTGACGAGTATTTTCTCAATGTCATGGACGGTAAAAGAACGCACATAATCGGATACGGAACCCGCTACTTTTCCATCTTTTCCGATGCCGCTAACTTTGGCGGATCCATGGGCATGTCATTTGTGGTCTTCTTTGTGACAGGATTGCACACAAAGAATGGTCTGTACAGGGGTTATTACTGGACCGTCGCGGCTCTGGCCTGTTACGGCATGTTCATATCAGGAACACGCAGCGCGCTTGTAATTCCGGCAGCCGGTGTGATGACATATCTGATTCTCATCAAGGATTTCAGGAAGATGATTCCTGTAGGATTGTTCTTCGGACTTGCAGTCTTTATTCTGGCGTGTACTGATATCGGGCAGGGCAATACCACCATCCGTCGTGCCAGAACCGTTTTTCATAAGGACGAGGACCAGTCGTATATTATCAGGAAGCAGAACAGAGAGACCCTGAAAACATACATGAAGGAACTGCCGTTCGGTAACAGCCTTGGCATGAGCGCTGGTCGTGGACAGAAATACGGAGACTATTCCCCAATATCGGATATTCCAACTGATTCGTGGTTCGTGCAGCTTTGGGTTGAGACAGGCGTGATAGGCCAGTGCATTTATTTTGCACTGATGATATTCCTGTTCATAAAGGCGGGGCTGACGGTCTGGAATCATATTGACGATTATGAGATAAAAGGATATGCGGCGGCCATGCTTTCGGGGGTGGCCGGACTGTTCGTCATGTCATCGAACAATGAGGTGTTCACCCAGTTCCCGAACGGAGTTCTTGTATATACATGTTTCGGACTGATTTTCATCTGTCCCCAACTTCAGAAGACAAAATGAAACGTGAACATAAGATATCGGTTATCACAGTGGATTACAATGGTCTGGATCTGACCTGCGCACTGATTGATTCGTTGCAGAAAAATGTCTCCATGACTGTTGAGATTGTGGTCGTTGACAACGCATCAAGCATGGATGAGGCGGCCATCATCAGGGAACGCTATCCTTTTGTCACAGCCGTGCGCAGTGAAGTGAATCTGGGTTTTGCCGGTGGAAACAATCTGGGGGTAAGGAATGCCACAGGTGACATGTACTTCTTTCTCAACAATGATACAGAGGTTATTGATGACAATATGCAGGCGCTGCTTGCCCCTTTCGAACAGGATCCGTCAGTTGGAGTTGTCTGTCCTAAGATCAGGTTCTGGAGCGGTGACAGGCCCATCCAGTTTGCCGGATACACACCAATGCGCGGCATATCAATGAAAAATGACCTGACAGGTTTCATGCAGCCCGATGAGGGACAGTTTGACAGCCCGGCTGAGACACCGTTTGTACATGGTGCCGCCATGATGGTCAGCCGTGATGCTTATCAGGATGTCGGACCGATGCCGGAATGCTATTTCCTGTATTTTGAAGAACTGGACTGGTCACTCATGTTCAGCCGCAAGGGGTGGAAAATGATGTATGAACCGTCATTTACAGTATATCATAAGGAAAGTGCCACCACCGGTCAGGACAGTCCTTTGAGAAGTTATTTTATGCAACGTAACCGCCAGCTGTTTGCATATAGGAATTATAAAGGTATGAAACGTGCGGCAGCCATTCTTTATGCACGTTACCTGTCAGGTGGCAAACGCATCATGTCCGCACTGGCTCACTCACGCATGGATCTTGTAAAGGCTGTTGCCCGTGGAAACCGTGATTTCAGAAAAATGAAAAGGGCGGGAATATGTTGACAGAAGTCGTCATTTGGATTGTGTTTGTCTGGCTGGCCATACCGGTAGCGTATTTTCTGGTGTTTGCCACAGCCTCACTGAGACGTTTGCCTCATGGTGAGAGCAGTTGTGAACATCACCGTCGAACAGTCATACTTATCCCCGCATACCACAGTGACAGTTGCATTGCTGACACCGTGCAGTCGGCTCTTGACCAGGATTATCCGTCAGAACTGTTCAGCGTTCTGGTCATATCGGACGGAATGGAACAGTCAACGATACAGAGGCTTGAGTCTGCCGGTGCCAAGGTTCTTGAAGTCCATTTTGAAAACAGCACAAAGGCCAAGTCATTGCAGCAGGCTGTCCGCTTTCTTGGGGCCGATGCTTTTGACGTGGCTGTCATACTTGATGCGGACAACATTGTGGGACGTGATTTCCTGTCCCGTACAGACAGTGCGATGGATGATGGGACCAGAGCGGTACAGGCCCATCGGAAGGCAAAGAACACAGATACGCCGGTTGCTGTAATCGATGCTGTCAGCGAGGAAATCAACAACAGCATTTTCAGACATGGTCACAATGCGCTTGGGGTAAGTTCTGCACTGATAGGATCAGGTATGGCTTTCGAATACGCCTGGCTCTGCGCCAATGCTGACAGGTTCACTACGGCCGGCGAGGATAAGGAAATGGAACTGAAACTTCTTGAAGACGGGATATTTGTAAAGTATCTGCCTGATGTTGAAGTGCTTGACGAGAAGACCCGAACGGGTCAGAACTATTATAACCAGAGACGCAGATGGATTGCATCGCAGTACCATCTGTTCGGAAATGCCATGAGACGTTTCAGCCAGGTAAGGGACAAGTCAGGTTATCTTGACAAGCTGTTCCAGTGGATGTTGCCTCCACGGATGATTGTCATAGGGCTTGTGCCGCTCATGACGCTTCTGCTGGTAATATTCAAATGCTCAAGTTGGCCGGCATGGCTGGTGCTGACAGTCTTCCTGGTTATTGCAATGCTGCTGGCTGTGCCGGCAAAGATGCTTGACGGCAAATTGTTAAGAGCCCTTCTGAAAGTTCCGGTTCTGGCTGCAATGTCAGTAGCCAACCTGTTTCGCATAAAGGGAACAAAAGACAGATTCATACATACCCGACACCAATGAAGATAGCAGTAGAAGCCCAGAGAATATTCAGAACTAACAAGCACGGCATGGATTTTGTGGTGCTTGAAACGGTGCGCTGCCTGCAGAAGATTGACAGGACAAATGAGTATTGGATTTTTGTCGCACCAGGCGATGATGTGTGTCTTGAGGAGACATCGAATTTCCATATCGTCATTCTGGACAGCACGTTTTATCCTTACTGGGAACAGGTCCTGCTTCCAAGAGCCGTTAAAAGTGTACGTCCGGATCTGCTCCACTGTACAAGCAATACTGCACCGCTGTTTCCCGGAGTCCCCCTGATCGTGACGCTTCATGATGTGATTGCCCTTGAGAAACAGACAGGCCGCAACAGTTCCGCGTATCAGACTTTTGGACGGATATACAGCCGTTTTGTCATTCCGCGTGTAATACGTAAGTGCCGTAAGGTTATTACCGTGTCTGAATATGAGAAACAGCGTATCATAGAGCGTACCGGGCTTGAAGCAGACAGGGTTGTTGTCAACTACAACGGATTTGGAACCGAGTTCAATCAGGATGCGGCATCGGAAGACCGTAACTATATCCTGTTTTTCGGCGCCCCCAATCCGAAGAAGAACATGAAAGGCACTTTGCTGGCCTATGCCCGTTATCTGGAAAAGTCGCAGAAACAGTTGCCGTTACTGGTGGCCGATGTCAAGGCAGAACTTGTCAGTGCCGTGCTTGATGAAATTGGCTGTCAGTGGATACGACAGTATATAGACTGCCCCGGATATCTGAGCCATTCCCTTCTTCCGGGGGTCTATGGACATGCCGCAGCATTCCTTTACACTTCTTTAAGGGAAAGTTTCGGAATACCTCAGCTTGAAGCCATGGCCTGCGGCTGTCCTGTTATAGTATCGGATACATCGGCCCTGCCGGAGGTGGCTGGTGACGGGGCCTTGCTGGCTGATCCGCTGGATGCTGACGCCATTGCCGGCCTGCTCATCAGGCTTGAGTCCGATGAACAGTTCCGTCAGGTAGCCGTAAGCTACGGACTGGAGAGGATAAAACATTTTTCATGGGAAATGACTGCGCAGAGAGCGCTTGAGATATATGGGGCTGAAGAAAGATCTTGAGAGCGGGGTCCTGTACACTTCACTTGCCAAGTATGCAGGGGTGTTCATTACGCTGGGCGTGTCAGCTGTCCTGGCACGACTGTTCACACCGCAGCAGTTCGGCATAATAAACATCGCTACAGTATTCATAGCTTTCTTTGCAGTGTTCAGCGACCTGGGTCTTGGACCGGCTGTCATACAGAAACGTGATCTGACGGAACGTGACCTCAGGGGTGTCTTTTCACTGACCCTGTGGATGGCAGTTATGCTGTCGCTCATATTCATATCGGTCTCAGGACTCATTTCGCGCTTTTATGACGGTGGTGAACAGCTTCATAAGGTACTGCTTATACTGACAGCCAACCTGTTCTTCAACACTCTCAACATGGTTCCCAATGCCCTTCTGATGAAGGAAAAGCGTTTCAGGTTTGCTGCTATGCGTTCGTTGGGGGTGCAGCTGGTCTGTGGAGCCATTGCCATAGTTGCCGCGCTGTCAGGCATGGGAATCTATGCTCTGACCATCAATCCTGTCCTGTCCGGCATAGCCATATTCATTATCAATTACAGCCAGCATCCTTTGATTCCGCTGCTTGTGCCTGACAGGGAAACGGTTGGCAAGGTGTTTTCATTCTCGGCCTTCCAGTTCGGATTCCAGCTGGTGAACTATTTCAGCCGTAATCTGGACAAGCTGCTCATGGGCCGATATATGACCATGACAGAACTGGGTTTCTATGACAAGTCATACAGGCTGATGATGCTGCCGCTCCAGAACATATCGTTCGTAATCACCCCGGTCATGCATCCTGTCTTTGCCCAGATCCAGGATGACCGCCAGTATCTGTCCGATGCTTATATCAAGGTCGTTAAAATTCTGGCATACGTGGGATTTCCTCTGACAGCCGCCATGTTCTTCATGTCCGAAGATCTGGTGCTGTTTGTCTTTGGCAACCAGTGGGGACCGTCTGTGCCGTGTTTCCGCATACTGTCACTGTCTGTAGCATTCCAGATAATCTCGTCATCATCTGGAGCAGTGTTTCAGGCGGCCAATGATACACGCCGTCTGTTCAGGTGCGGTGTATTCACTGCGGTGACAATGGTGCTGGCAATATGCATGGGTATTTTTGTGTTCGGCACGACAGAGATGGTTGCAGCCTGTCTGTGTCTGGCTTTTGCCGCCAATTTCATTCAGGGCTTCAGTTCTCTTTTCTGCGGTTCGCTGAAATGCGGATGGGGCAAGTTCTGGAAGACACTGGTAAGGCCGTTCATCCTCTGCCTGCTTCTTTCTGCCGTGTTGTGGGGCGCATCGCTGCTCATGACAGGGATAGGGAACCACCTTCTTGCACTTGTCATCTATTCATGCCTTTCTGCCGCAGTCTCCTGTGCGTTTGTCCAGCTGACCGGTGAATACGATATTGTTAATAAAATAAAGACTGTCCTATGTCATTCAAAGAAACAATAAAGGAGAAACATCCGAAACTCAAGCAGGTGATAGTGAACATACTGTCAAGAAAGATACATCCGCGTCCGCGCATCTGGACCCGCCTTCTCATCAACCCGCTGTTCCATCACCGCGGCAGAGGCAGCAAGGTATGCCATCGGGCCAGACTGGATGTCTTCCCATGGAGAAAGTTCGAACTGGGCCGGGGTGCCATAGTCGAAGACTTTGCTGTCATAAACAACGGTGCGGGAGATGTCATCATAGGTGAAAAGTCACGAATCGGGATAGGCAGTGTGGTGGTCGGTCCCGTACAGATAGGTGCACGCACATCACTTGGCCCCCATGTGCATATTGCAGGTTTCAACCACACCTTTGAAGATGGAGACCGTGACTGGAACGAGCAGGGGCTTACGTACCGTGAAATTACCATCGGAAATGAATGTCTTATCGGTGCCAACACATCGGTCGTTGCCGGTGTGCACATAGGGGACCGTGTCCAGGTCGGTGCAGGAAGTACCGTAACCAAGGATCTGCCATCGGCCTGTGTGGCTGTGGGCAATCCGGCGCGTGTCATCAAGATTTTCAATGAACAGACCAAGCAATGGGACAGGGTATGAACATATTGTTCCTTGTATATCACGCACTTGCTGACTACAGCGGAATAAGCAAGAAAATTCTTTCTCAGGCTGACGGCTTGAGACGTGGCGGCCATAACGTGTATCTCTGCACTCTTCATTTTGAACCCGATGGAACACAGCAGCGTATATGCGGCGACAGTCTTCTGCGGTCCTTTGGCAAAGGATTCTTTGCATCGGCAGCAAGGAGAATGTCATATTCTGACATCATCGGCTTTGTACGCACAAATGACATTGACATGGTTTATGTGCGATATGACATCAATGCCGATCCGTTTACAGTCAGCCTGGTCCGCCGGCTGAAGAAAATGGGAGTAAAGGTTGCCGTTGAAATACCCACCTGGCCGTATGATGGAGAGTTCAAGGGACAGAGCCTGAAACTGAAATTCTGGTTCTGGTTGGACAGACTGTTCCGTATGCGTTTCTTCAGATACGTTGACCGTGTGGTCACATATACGCAGTCCGATGTGATATTCGGATGCCGTACATTGAGGATAAGCAACGGAATAGACTTTGACAAGGTACAGCAGGTGTCAGGACAGTCCCCAAAGGATCCGTTAAGACTGCTCTCTGTCGCTAATATACATCTCTGGCATGGTCTTGACAGGCTCATTGCCGGAATGGCAGCCCATAAGGAAGTGCCCTCAGAACTTCATATTGTAGGGGACGGACTTCCGGAAATCATTGATTCATACCGCAATCAGGCTTTGCAGGCCGGAATAGGCGACAGAGTGAGAATTCTGGGCCCCATGTCCGGTGATAGTCTGGACAGGGAGTTTGAATGGGCAAACCTTGCGGTTGGCAGTCTTGGCCGTCACCGCAGCGGCATAAATGACATAAAGACCCTGAAGAACAGGGAATATGCCGCACGTGGTCTGGCGTTCTTCTATTCTGAAAACGACAGCGATTTTGATTCTGCGCCCTATGTCATGAAAGTTCCGGCCGATGAAAGCCCTGTTGACATTGGCAGTCTGAAGTCATTTCTTGATTCGCAGGTCATGTCTGCTGCTATGATACGTGCATCAGTCACCCGTCTCAGCTGGGAGAATCAGATGAGGAAAGTCATTGAAGGGATGGACTTCTGACTTATTTCCTTTTGAACAGCAGAGTCATGAACGGACGGAACCTGAAAGAGCGCGGGTACCTGAACAGGACAGTTCCGGCAATTCTGAGTTTCTGACTGAATGGGAGAACCCATCCGTTCTGCATGAGAGTCAGCATGATGGCATTTGTTAGGTAGTGGACGGCTGACTGGCAATCTTTGTTGTTCCGTGTGAAACGCCTCATGTCATGAGTTACTGTAAGGTATCCGTCAACATTCCTCTTTGAGAAAGTCCTGGTCATAGTCGAATCATCATGAACCCTGCGGTGGTAAAATTCGCGGTCAATCCCTTCAACTTTTTCAGCATTGAAATAAACTATGGCTGAGAAAAGTTCATCCTCATGGATTATGCCTTCACGAAAACGTATGCAGTTTTTGGTAAGGAAAGTCCTCCGGAACATTGACATGCATACAGAACTGCGGTATTTGCCGGCCTTAACCATGCGCAGCAGTGTCTCTGCTCCGGTCATTATACTGTGGTCACCGGGCGTGCGGTGATAGTCAAGCCATTGTATTCCATCAATGACAGAACCGTCCTTGTCATGGAAAGACACTGCGTTGAAATATGCAAAATCAAGATTGTCGCGGTCGCAGAGGTCAACGCAAGTCTGCAGGGTATCGGGCTCAATCCAGTCATCGCTGTCCAAGAAATAGATATAGTCGCCTGCCGCCATATCCAGCCCGTCGTTTCTGGCAGAGGCCTGTCCATTATTGGATTTTTGCAGAATGAGCAGATTCAGTCTGTCTTCATATCCGGTCAAAATATCCATACTGTTGTCAGTGGAACCGTCATTGATGACAATCACTTCAATGTCCTTCAATGTCTGGTTGACAATTGAATCCATAGCTTCTTCAAGATATGAGGCGGTGTTATAGACCGGCACTATGACTGATACTTTAGGTCTTTTCATTGTTCTGTCTTATCAAGAGTTGAAACAATCATTCTGTGGTCACTGATATAGTCATTCAGTATTACACAGTCAATGCATTCAAAATGCCGGCTGTGCATGATGTAATCGATTTTCAGCAGGTCATAGAGGAAACGGAATGTGGAGCCTTTGCCATGACCTTTTTCCATGTAGGTGTCAGCAAGGCTTTTACCTTTGACAATCCTGTATGGTCTGCTCAATGGAATGCTGTTGAAGTCACCTGCGACAATGGCGGGCCCTTCTATGGCTTCAATTTTCCGGCGTACTGTCATTGCCTGGCTTTCACGCACTTTGTCATTGCCGGAAAGAACAGTTGCAAGTGCTCTAAGTGACTGTCCGTCCTTTTCCATTGCATGCAGGCCTGTTGTCTGCAGATGAACGGAAAAGATGTTCAGGGTGTCACCGTCAGTGTCCTTGACCTGATATGATGCAAAAGAATCAGGACTGCCCGGGAAACTTGTGAATTCACTGCTGACAATGGGACAGCGTGATGCAATTGCCTGTTCCCCGCTGGTAATGACATAAGGGAACTGTTTGCCGAACAATGCCTTGAAATCATTATCGGATAACTTGTAAACTGACCGGTATTCCTGAATCAGCAGAATGTCAATATCCATGTCAAGTGACGCGGCAAGCAGGTGGTCCGCTACAGTCAAGGCCGATGGCAACATGCCGAATCCGCAAATGTTGACCGTGGCAATGCGTAACTGTGATGACTCCTTCCTGCAAAGTCCCGGATTGTCACCCGGACGTGAAAGACAAGTCTTCCAATATAATAGACATGTTCCTGCCATCAGTGCCAGGATGGCGATTAGAATGGTTGGAACCAATCTTACTTTTCTTCTTTTTCTCATTGTTGTGTCAAGCCCGGCGCGCTTTCTCCCAGGCTGCGTTACCGTTGAAGTGCAGATAGTACTTCATTCCGGCGAATGTGGTCAGATTTGCGAACAGGAAATAATATGGAATATGAAAAACACTTTTCTTTCCTTTCCTGTCAGCCGCCAGTCCGACAAGGGCTGACAGATAGAACAGAATCTGAAGAATCAGAACTACAGTGTAGAACAATGGGGCGCCAAGGCATACTAAGGCTATGTTCAAAGGCAGCATCAGGACAAGGGCAGAAGGCGTGACGACCCATCTCAAAACGCGGTGGGACAGGAACTGGAATGCAACAATACCGTATTTGAACGGGTTCAGAAGGTCACTGAGACGACTGGTGGCCTGGAAGCCGCCAGCGCTCAGGCGTATCTTGCGCTTGCGCTCTTCGGTTATGTCAGCGGACGGCTTTTCACTTGCAAATGCCGTTGAGCAATAGGCTATCCTGTAACCGAAGCGCACAATGCCCATTGACAGGATCATGTCGTCAACCAGGACATCGGGCTCAATTGGAATCCACAGTTCGCGTCTTATGGCAATAAGTTCACCGACAGCCCCCATGGTGGAGTATAAACGGTCGTCAAGCTTCTTGAGGGCACATTCATATTTCCAGTAAATGCCTTCAGTGCCGGCGGCCGATGTCCCGTCTGACACGACACGCTTTTCACCGCAAACACAGCCCACCTTGGGGTCATCGAACTTTCTTACCATCATGTAAATGCATTCGGGATTGAGTGACGTGTTGGCATCGGTCATAATGACAATGGGGGATTCCACATATTCCATGGCACGGTTCAGTGCGGCACTCTTTCCGCGGCGCGCGGCCTCATGCAGGACTGTGTTCTCCGGGTACTGACGCAACAGATCCGGGGTGCTGTCGCTTGACCCGTCTGTGACCCACACAAAATGCAGCCTGTCTGACGGATATTGCAGTGCCCTGCAGTTTTCCATCTTTTCAGCAATGTAATCCTGTTCGTTGTATGCGGCAATGAGAAGTGTCACATCGGGATATTCATCGATGACCGGATGGACTTTGACAGGACGGAACAGCTCTTTGAGCTTGACCATAATCCACAAGATTATTCCATACCCGAAGAAAGTATAGAAAACAACCGCAGTGCAGAACCAGAAGAGAATTTTCAAAACAGTCATGTGTGTCCTTTTTTTACTTTTACAAAGATAAATATTTTGTTAAAACAACTTGTATAATAATGTGATTTCATTATTTTTGTTTCTGCACTTATTTCGTAAACGACAAATGCATATTCAAAGGACTTTAGGCAAGTGTTTCTGCCTGCTTCTGTCATTGGTATCCGTTGCTTTCCTGCAGTCATGCCGGGACAGATATATGGACAAGGCGCACAGGTTTGAGGGACGTGAAATAGATTCCGGTTACAAACGTCTCAGCAAGGACAGCTACAACTTTGTCTGCATCCATTCCTACAGTGAGGCTGGTCAGGAAGGTTCATATTTCAGAGATTATATGGACCGTTCGTTCAGACGTCATGGCATCAATGCCAAAGTGGAACATGTCTATCTGGATATGGTGAACTGTGAAAGACCCGGCGAAATGCTGTTCGGCGGTGACCGTGAAATGATTGAGGCCATAGACGGAATGGATCCCGATGTGCTGTTCATCAACGATGACCTTGCGCTGGAATATGTGTTTGAACATGCCGATACACTGCTGCACATGCAGCCTGCCGTGTATGCCGGAGTTTCGGCCGCGCGTCCCTGGCGCAGGACCGACTATCCGCTGCTGTGCGGAATAGGTGACCAGATAGACCTTGCGGCAAACTGTGAGATTTTCAACCGTTTTACAGGACTCCATTCACCTGTGGTGGAACTTGATTACGGATCGTATCAGGACAGGCTCCGTTACCAGTTGTATGAGAACATATCCGATACGGCCCGTTTCATAAACAACGGTGATTTCCACATGTGGACACTGAATGAGGACACACTGCGTGCCAATTACAGGGGAATGCTGGTCGTGTCATTCCTGTCCATGGAAAATCCTGAAATGAACAGGAACAACATGTGGCCCGAAATGGTGGGCGTACAGAATACCAGGAACGCAAAGCTTATGACATCGGTGGCGCCGCAGTCCCAGATACAGGTCAAGTATGACATATTCAGCAATGAGATCATTGACGTGGACCGTCTGCCGCAGTTCACATGCATAAGGGAACAGTTCAGCAGTCAGAGTGAAAGCAATGATGTAAAGGCAAGAACCAGACTGCTGGGCGGCTATTTTGCCAGCGTTGAGACTCAGATCATTGATCAGGTCTATTGCGCAATACGCATCCTTCAGGGGACTGATCCGTCTGAAATACCCATATCGTATCATCAGAAGGAGTATTATCTGGACTGGCTTGCCATGCAGCAGTGCAGTCCGCAGCTCAAGTATTCTGATTTCAGTGACCGTTTCATAATTGTCAACGCGCCTTTCCGTGAGCAGTACAGAGTCATATGGACGTCATTACTGGTATTGGCTGGAATTCTGTTTGTCAGTGTGGTCATTCTGTTCAGTGTCAGGATGCTCCACATGAGAAACAAGCGCCATGACAAGCTGCTGTCCGATTTGCAGAACGAAATCAGGAAACGCAGTCTTGTGCTGGGTGATATGGAAACGGGCTTTGCAATGCTTCAGGAGGGCGTGATAACCTTCTTTTACGGCTTTGCCCAGAAGCAGGGACTGAATTCTGACACGCTGTCTGTCCAGTCATTGAAGAATATGGTGCACCCGTCATGTACAGACGCATTGAAAAGCATTGCAGAGGACGTGTTCAACAGGGTGTCACACAGAAATGTCAGGCTGTGCCTTGACTTTAACGGTAAAGGCTACCACTGGTGGTCGTTGTACTACAGCATGACAGATACTGCCGAGAACGCGTTCCTGGGTTTCTTTGTCAACATAGATAATATTGTTGACATGGAGAATAAGGCCCGTGAGGCTGCATTCAGGGCTGAAGAGATCATATCAAAGGAAAATTTCATAGCCAACATCACCCATGACATAAGAACTCCGCTTAACGCCATAACGGGTTTTTCGGAACTGCTCCTTGATAAGGATTGCACTGAAGAGGAACGTTCCGAGTACATGGATATAATAGATACTAATACGGAACAGATGCTGAACCTGCTTGAAGAGGCCGTCAGCAAGCCGTCTGCCAGTACTGACAACCTTTCATTCAAGATAAGGGTCATCAATGTCGCAAGGCTTGCCGATGACAGCTATACCACCAACCGCATACTCTGTCCGTCAAATCTTGAATTCATCTATTCGCCATGTGACAGACGTGACATTAACATCAATGCCGATTCAGTCCGTACCGCTCAGGTCATAAACAATCTTATCAGCAATGCCTTCAAATATACGATGCGCGGAACGGTTGAATTCGGCTGGACCCTTTCGAGTGATGAACAGTCCGTCGAATTCTATGTGAAGGACACAGGAATAGGCATCAGTGATGAGGACAAGACCGTCATACGCGAACGTTTTGGAATGGCCAGGGGCAACAGGAAAGGAACGGGACTTGGACTGGATATCTGTCAGAAGATCATACAGTATCAGAATGGAGTCTATGACTTTGAGAGTGAACTGGGAAAAGGCAGCCGCTTCCATTTCAGCCTGCCGGTATATAAGGAACCTGAAAACGGACTGAAGTCATGAAAAGAGCAGCAAGAATACTCTTATCGGCCTTGTTCTGCCTGGTCATTACAGCATGCGGCTCAAATGACATGGAGAAGACCTGCAACGTTCTGGTACTGCACAGAATGGATTCCCTTTACCACCGCAGCAGCGTCTATGACAGGGTGTTTGAAAAGACATTGAAGGATAATGTGGACAACGTCGATATCCGCA
Organism: Candidatus Colenecus caballi; assembly: GCA_018065615.1. Lineage (GTDB taxonomy): Bacteria > Bacteroidota > Bacteroidia > Bacteroidales > Bacteroidaceae > Colenecus > Colenecus caballi. Next base: position 22,059 of record JAGHSY010000100.1, read on the forward strand.
ACATTTATGAATGTGGCATTGACAAAGGTGCATACAGCGTGTTCATCAGACAGCTTGAAACACTTCAGTCCGAAGGCTGGACTCCCGATGTGATTTGTGTCACTGATGACAATACTCTTGAATCACTGTTGGAGGGTGACTACGCCCAATGGTTGTCAGTGAACGTTGACTCTGTCCCGATAGTCGCGGCCGGCCTGCATTCTCCCAACTGGGGCCTGCTGCGCGATTTCAGCAATATTGCAATATGCACTGACCTTATTGATTTCAAAACGAATCTGGAACTGGCAAAAAGCATGTCCGGACACAGCGTTATTCTTACTGAACTTGATTATGACGATTATGATCTCAGACTCAGAGAGCGCCTGAAAAGTGAAACGGACCTGCCTCCTTTTGTAAACAACAGTGATTTCCATGTCCGCAACATCCAGATAACCGAATTGAATGAATATTATAAGGATTCGATATTCATAAATGTCTTTTCAAATGCATCGCCGGAGTATAACCGGTACAGTGACAACCCTGTTTCATTCAGAAAACGTGTCCTTGAAAATCTGTCTCTGACACCATTCCTTATGGTAAAGAAGGATCAGTACAGTGATGATATTCTCAACCATTGCATCACTCCTCAGTTTTCGGCCATCCGTGAGGGCTTTGCCGACAACAGACAACGTCTTCTATGCGGTTATTTTGCATCGGACAAAACCGTAGCCGAGGATCAGGCCGGTTATGTGATCAGGATATTGGAGGGCGCCAGTGAGAATGAACTGCCGCTGATGTCCCATAAACGCAATTATTATGCAGACTGGCACTCCATGAAACTGATGGGGTACAGGCACAGGGATTTCTTAAAAGCCGGCGGCAATCCGGCCGGAGTGTCATTTGAAATAGAGAATGCACCGTTCTACATACAGCACACCATCGGATTTATTCTGCTCATGCTGTTGTCCGCAGTGTTCTTTGTCAACGTCATAGCATATTTTTCAAGACTGAAATTCAAACGCTCGGCCCGCCGCATTGACAAGTCGCTGATGGAACTTGAGCGTGAAAGGGACATGTTCACGCTGGCACTGCAGGGAACGGACTGCATAATCATTGAAGGGCCCGATGACATTGTGGCTCTTCAGCGCAGAATGCATCCGGATGATGCCGATATCCTTAACGGCATTCTAAGTGAGTATTCAGGTGGAGCAGCTCTCAAGGAGACCATAATCCGTCTGACTGAAGACGGCGGCAAGACCTGGCGCAGGTGGCAGTTCCGCTGTTGCCGTGATGACAGGGAACATGATGAGGTGTCAGGCGTGTTGATTGATGTCGATGAGACCATGAAGTTCCAGGAACAGATGGCCGAAGTTGAGCGTGTCGCTGAAGAGATACGCCAGAAGGAGAATTTTGTCAAGAATATTTCACACGAAATACGCACGCCGCTGAATGCCATAGTAGGCTATTCACAGGTGCTGGGCATGGATGACGGCAGTCTGAGTGATCAGGAACGCTTTGAAATCAGCCAGGATGTACATGACAGCAACCGTCTGCTTGCCGCCATGATTGAGGACATTCTGCAGTTCTCAAGACTTGAGAGCGGCCGCGTTGAGGTCGATATGGTCGAAACGGACATATCAAGGCTCATGTTCCGCATATACAACGAATGGGCATCAAGTGCCACACATGACGTGGAGTTCATGCTTGACCACGGACGTCCCGGCGTGTATGCCATGGTTGACCCGCAGCGCATTCAGGTAATTATGGGCCAGTTCCTGCGCAATGCCTTCAAGTTCACCAAGAAGGGATATGTCAAGCTTGGATGGAACTATGATCTTGACAACGGAACCGTGCTTCTGTATGTGGAGGACACCGGTTGCGGAATAAGTGAAGACAAGCGCAAGTACATATTCAATCTGTTCTGGAAAGACGACATGTTCACCACCGGCGTAGGCATCGGTCTGACCATTGCCAAGACCTTTACGGAAAAGATGGAAGGCAAGGTCGTCGTCCAGTCAAGAAGGGATGTCGGTAGCCGATTCGGATCACAGTTCAAGGCTTACATCAAACTTTAGCGTCGTTTTCCGACACCCTTCACGAGTGAGACGTAAAATGTGGACCTGCGGTCCGATGGATTTCCATGTAGATTGTAGCCTTGGATTTTTCATCAGTGCATTTGCCAATTCTTGGTACCGCCAAACCGCCCTACAGCGCGTGTGGTGGTACCAACCCTGCCAAATTTGAGGGGTTGGTGCCGCTGGAAGCCTTGCAGCCGCAATCCGTGGTACCAGGAAATGGCGGAACGCAGGTTCAGACCATTATGAAAAGAATCAGGTCCTGCGTGAACCTGATTCCATAAAATGATATGCTTGCGTGTGGTTTACAGTGCCTGGATTTCCGCCTCTGACAGGCCGGTGCACTGTTGGATGATATCTGCAGATATGCCTTTTGCCTTCATGGCTTTGGCAATGGAATGTTTTTCTTCCGCATGTCCTTTCTCACGTCCTTCTTCCAGTCCTTCCGCACGTCCTTCTTCCAGTCCATCCCGTCTGGCGCTGCTCAAGGCGCCCCTCTGGTCGATGATGTCCTTCTGGCGGGCGTAGTACTCAATGATTTCCTTTTCGTCCATGGCGGCAAACTTACTCATTTCAAACATCTTTTCAAAACCTTTGTTCCTCAAAATGGGTGGAATCTCGTTCATCTTGCCAATGTTGTTGAATATGAACGCCAGTTCGTCCGTGCTGTTCTCCAGCTCTTCAAGTGACTTTTGGAATTTGGGCAGTTCTATGGTAATGAAGTGCAGGTGGTCAGAGAGCAGAATCTCATGCTGGAAGTCGTTCCTAATGCTGTAGGAGTTCATGAACCTGTCATTCGGCATGACATCGGACATGATGAAATCCAGGATTCCGATGACGTAGATGGGTGTGAAGGCGGACTCCAGCCCGCTGTCCAGCTTTCCGACAAAGTTCCGTACCGGAAAGCTGGAGTAGAAGACCATCCTGTCACCGAAATCATTCTGTTTCCTGACCTGCATT
>JAGHSY010000057.1 GCA_018065615.1 Candidatus Colenecus caballi
GTTTCGGATTCGCGGTCTTGGAACAAATCAGTGCCGATTTTTGTTCATCGATGGAGGATACGCGTGAAGGCCGGTGCCTCAGAAGCCATGTGAACGGGGTGTCTGTTTCGGATTCGCGGTCTTGGAACAAATCAGTGCCGTTATTTGTTCACCGATGGAGGATACGCGTGAAGGCGGGTGCCTCAGAAGCCTTGCGAACGGGGTGTCTGTTTCGGATTCGCGGTCTTGGAACAAATCAGTGCCGATTTTTGTTCATCGATGGAGGATACGCGTGAAGGCGGGTGCCTCAGAAGCCTTGTGAACATGGCACCTGTTTCGGCAGCGGTGTCTCCAGGCGCAGTCATTTTCCATTTCTGTATCGAATTCATGTCAATGAGGGACTCCAGTCCACAATCCATGTCAATAATTTGAGTACAGTATCAACCGGCAAGGCCGCAACTACAAGCTCCAAACTACTTGAGAAACTGAATAATTTATTATCTTCGCGCCCGAAACAAAGCAGGTCACAGAAAATGTTCGAAAATCTATCCGAAAGGCTTGAACGGTCGTTCAAAATACTGAAAGGTGAAGGCAAAATCACCGAAGTCAACGTTGCTGAAACCCTAAAGGACGTGCGCAAGGCCCTGCTGGACGCCGATGTCAACTACAAGGTGGCCAAGCAGTTCACTGACACAGTCAAGGAAAAGGCCCTGGGCATGAACGTGCTCACATCGGTCCGTCCCGGACAGCTCATGGTCAAGGTGGTTCATGACGAACTTGCCCAGCTCATGGGCGGTGAGGCCGTGGACATTGACGTAAAGGGGCATCCGGCCGTCATACTCATGGCCGGTCTGCAGGGTTCCGGTAAGACCACATTCAGCGCCAAGCTGGCAAACCTGCTCAAGACCAAGCGCGCAAAGAAGCCGCTGCTTGCCGCCTGCGACGTCTATCGTCCGGCTGCCATTGACCAGCTCAAGGTGCTTGGCGAACAGATCGGAGTGACCGTGTACAGCGAGCCTGACAACAAAAAGCCTGTCGAGATTGCACAGAACGCCATAAAGGAAGCCCGCGCCAAGGGATATGACGTGGTGATAATAGATACCGCAGGCCGTCTTGCTGTTGACGAGATGATGATGCAGGAGATTGCAGCCATCAAGGAGGCCGTCACACCCAATGAAATACTGTTCGTAGTCGATTCCATGACCGGTCAGGATGCCGTCAACACCGCCAAGGAGTTCAATGACCGCCTTGACTTTACAGGTGTGATTCTGACCAAGCTTGACGGTGACACCCGTGGCGGTGCCGCCCTGAGCATACGCACGGTCGTGACCAAGCCCATCAAGTTTGTGGGTACGGGAGAAAAGATGGACGCCTTTGACGTGTTCCACCCGGAACGCATGGCCGACCGCATTCTTGGCATGGGTGACATAGTATCACTTGTAGAACGTGCACAGGAGCAGTTCGATGAGCAGGAGGCCAAACGCCTGCAGAAGAAGATGGGCAAGGGAAAGTTCGACTACAACGACTTCCTTGACCAGGTTGCCCAGATAAAGAAGATGGGTAACGTGAAGGACCTTATGGGCATGATTCCCGGCGTTGGTAAAGCCCTGAAGGACATTGACATACCCGATGACGCGTTCAAGGGACTTGAGGCCATGATCCATTCCATGACCCCCAAGGAACGCTCAACCCCGGAACTTCTGGAAAAGAGCCAGTCCCGCCGCGAGCGCATTGCCAAAGGCAGCGGACAGTCCCTGCAGGAGGTAAGCAAGATGATAAAGCAGTTCGAACAGACCCGCAAGGTAATGAAGAACGTGGCCGGCGCAAAGATGCCCGCCATGCCCAACATTCCAGGTTTTATGAGAAGATAATAACCAACACATATGCAGTTAATTGACGGAAAAGCAGTAGCAGCCCAGGTCAAGCAGGAAATTGCAGCCCAGGTTGCACAGATGGTAGAGAAAGGTTTGAAACGTCCGCATCTGGCCGCCATCCTGGTAGGTCATGACGGCGGCAGCGAGACATACGTGGCAGCCAAAGTCAAGGCATGCGAGGAATGCGGATTCAAGTCCACACTGGTACGTTACGAGTCCGACATCACAGAAGAGCAGCTCCTTGCCAAGGTTCAGGAACTGAATGGTGACCCTGACGTTGACGGATTCATAGTACAGCTCCCGCTTCCCGGTCACATAAACGAACAGCACGTCATTGAGGCCATTGACTACCGCAAGGACGTTGACGGATTCCACCCCATCAACGTGGGCCGCATGAGCATCGGACTTCCATGTTTCATTTCAGCAACCCCCAACGGCATCATGGAACTGCTTAAGCGCTACGGCATTGAGACCCGCGGCAAGAAGGCCGTCGTGCTGGGCCGCAGCAACATTGTAGGCAAGCCCATGGCAACCCTGCTCATGCAGAAGACCAACCCGGGTGACTGCACCGTGACGATATGCCACAGCCACACAGCAGACATTAAGGAGGAATGCCGTCAGGCCGATATAATCATAGCCGCCCTGGGCCAGCCCGGTTTTGTTACCGCCGATATGGTCAAGCCCGGTGCTGTGATCATTGACGTAGGCACCACACGCGTACCTGACGCAACCAGAAAGAGCGGTTTCCGTCTTAGCGGAGACGTCAAGTTCGATGAGGTTGCCCCCCTGTGCAGCTACATCACCCCCGTTCCCGGTGGCGTTGGTCCCATGACCATCTGCTCACTTATGAAGAATACCCTGCTGGCCGGTCAGAAAAGCATTTACAGAGATTAGCCATGAGGCGGCCCGGATGCGTGCTTGCATTGCTTCTTGCATCTGCCGCCATTGGCGCACAGACCACCGTATCCATATATTTTGCAGGAGACATGATGCAGCATCAGGCCCAGCTTGATGCTGCTTCCGTTTACGGGTATGATGGCTGTTTCACTGACATGCTTGAAGAAATACGCAAGGCCGATTTTGCCGTCTGCAACCTTGAGACCACACTTGCAGGACCGCCCTATTCCGGATACCCGGCATTCTGTTCACCATCGGACTTTGCCGCAGCCATACGTGACGCGGGCTTTGACATTTTCCTGACCGCCAACAACCACTGCATGGACCGCGGCGGACGGGGCCTGGCCCGTACTGCAGACGTTCTGGACAGTCTTGGCATACCTCACCTTGGAACCTACCGCAACCAGGCGGACCGCGACACGCTGTATCCTTATATAATAGAAAAGGACGGAGCCCGTATTGCACTGCTGAACTATACCTATGACACCAACGGAATTGCTGTCCATGAGCCGCACATAGTCAATTTCATAGACACGGCCGTAATTGCCGCAGACATTGCCCGTGCGCATGAACTGGGCGCAGGTTGCATAATTGCCTGCATGCACTGGGGGACAGAATACAGGACTGAACCGGACTACAGCCAGTACATAATGGAAAAATGGCTGTACGAACATGGTGTCAGCCACATTATCGGAGGTCACCCGCATGTGGTGCAGCCAGTCCACACCCAGCCCAGCATATGCGGATACGCGGACCGTCACCTGACCGTCTGGTCGCTTGGCAACTACATAAGCAACATGTCAGCTCCGAATACAGACCATGGCCTTGCCGTCACCCTGCACTTCATTTGCATTGGCGGTGTAATCCGCCTTGAAAGCTATGACCTGCATCCAAACCGCACGCTGCGTCCCGGTTTCCGCGTAGTCAGGGACTGAATGTCACATCGGACTGCCATTTTGTCACACAGATTTAAATATACACTGCAATTCTGTCACACTTCACCATTGGCAGAATTATTGTCCTTACATAGGCGTAAAAAGATTGTGTAACCTTTAAATATTACGACTATGTTACTAGCAAGAAGAAATCAGTACAATCCCAGTGTGATGCCCGGCATCTTGAGCGACCTTTTCAATGACGACTGGTTCTTTGGCCACGGCGCAACTTCAGTACCTGCCATGAACGTGGTGGAAAACGAAAAGAATTATGAACTTGAGTTTGCAGTACCCGGCCTGAAGAAAGAGGATCTGAATCTTCAGATTGACCAGGAAGGCATCATGTCCGTTTCAATGGTAAAGAAGGAGGACAAGGAAAACAAAACCGGCAGAAATTTCATACGCCGAGAGTTTTCATACAACCAGTTCAGCCAGAGTTACATTCTGCCCGATGACGCTGAACGTGAAGCAGTAAGCGCAAAAGTTTCAGACGGAATCCTGACCATCAGCGTTCCAAAGCTGGAACCCGAACAGGCAAAACCTGCCGTCCGCACCATAGACATTGCATAGGCACGGGGCACAACACCCAAAACAAAAAGTTCCTGCGCAGGAAAGGAAATCCGACTCCTTTTCCTGCGCAGGAACCTGTTTTACAGGGCGGCTGTTTGTCAGAATACGACTTTCTGGCCGTCTGTTATATAAACCTTGCCCTTTGCAGGATTCATCTCCTGCTGGCCATTGATATTGAAATAAACGGGTTTGGATGACTTGACAGTTTTTGTCTTGACGCTGCTTGGCAGTTCACCCTGGGCCACAGGAATCACGACCTCCTTGCCATACAGGGACAGAATGACTTCTCCATAACGTCCATCCATGCCGGCAGGAAGTTCATCGGCTGACAGATATACGCACATGACACCATAGTCAATATACTCATCGTCATACTCTATTTCAACCCAATCGGGAACATCGACTTCTTCCCACCATTCGCTTGAATTCAATGTATAGATGTCAAAATCAAGATACCAGTCCTGTTCCTCCTCATCATAGATTGTCTGTCCGTATCCGCCTTCTGCCGGAATCATTACCGTCACATCAGTGAAACTCTCAGTAACCTGGGCAACCGGCATGATAGCCTCAAATGAAATATACAAATCAATTTGAGGCGTAGTCAAAGCATTCGAATAACCTATTGTTGCAAACTTTCCGTCTTCAAGGACAGCATATCCATGGCCGGTAAAGCCGTCCGCAGGACTGAATACACAGGTCCAACTGGTTGTCAGCTGCTCAAAACCGGTTATTTCCAACAGATAATCCGATGTGCTGTCCAACAGGACAGGAGCCTCCATCTCACCGAAAATGGGATCATCTTCAACAAATCTGAAAGTAAAGCTGCTGGATTTGTTTTCAGACATGTAAACATCATCCTCATCGGCATTGGCTGTGGCATATATCTCCATCTCTCCATCTTCACTGACTCTATAGAGATTCAATGTCAATGTCTTGCCTTCAAGTATCTGACCTTCCTGTACCTCATCGTCTGTAAAGCAGTTCATATACACAGATGTAACATAAAGCAGATCTGAAGGAGCCTCATAGTATTCAGCAAAACCGACACACTTCTTTCCTGTATCCTTAAAATTGACCCTTCCTGTTATCTCGTCTTTTTCGAGAGTATAGAAATTGGCATTTGACGTGAATTCTCCACCGTCACTGAAACCGCTATACAAGCCTGCCACGATACTTGCATTACCAAGGTATTCCAGAGTGTCCATTCCTGCAGCCAGATATGATTCCTCGGGAGCTTCTTCGCTGCGTGCAAGTGTATATGAGTCAAGTTCTTCAGCATGTTCGGCATCCTCAGGGGCGAATACATGAACCGTCGGAGTATATGTAAAACCGAAACTGTACATGAGCAGATCTCCGTCTTCATTCATAAGGGAATCTATGTCAACAGGATCCTTGCTCTTTACGATTGTCCATCCCAGATTATCCTTGGATGCATGTTTGCCGTCAATCTTGCAGTAATTCTGCCATTCAAGATCCATAAGTGCCGGCGTATAAAGGAAAGTCACAGAGCGGCCCATCCAATCAGGAGACAATGTTGAATATAATGAACCGATAGGACACCTGTACAGTGGACTTACGGTATGCTCCGTCTGCGTTTCATCATTAAACTTCATCAACTCAGCCGAATATGGAGCCTGTTTCTGAACTGAGACACGGACCTTCTCCTTTATATCAGACTGGACTGTAGTCTTTACCATTGCGTTTTTGTTCAATGATGCAAAATCTGCATCATTCTGTGCAGACAGTGTGCACACCGCACATGCCATGCATAAAGCGACTAAACATTTCTTCATGAGAGTCTATTTTTATAAAGTTATTTTTCAGAATATTTCACCGTTATGAATTTCCCGCTTTCGGACTTCAGTAAAAGTTCATTCATACAGAAGTTCGATACCGTACCGCCAATCATATAGGAATCACTTACAGCCTCAAGGAACTGGGTAACGCTTGGAATGCTGCTGAGCACATTTGCAGCAGTGTTGTCTTTTGGCTGCGGGGCACTGAGTGTCATGCGGCCGTCACTCATGGCAACATCATACACATAACTTACAGTAGCGGTCTTCTTCTTGCTTGTGGTGAATGTAATGTCAAGACTGAGCGATACAGCATCGTCGGACTTGAGAAATGAAGAGAACTGCATTGACTTGACCGAATACTTGTCCTTGAGCTTACCGCCATCCGTATTTATAGCGTTGTACTTTTCAAACAGATCAGATGACATTGAAGCGGATTTGAGCGTGCATGTCCAGAAATGGCGGACTGCCGATTCTGCAAAAAACGTGACAGGATCAGGTCCAGTCAGTTTGACATCGCCTTTATCCGGGCACAGGAACGCTCCTTGTGATTCGTCATAAACGAATTCCTGAACCTGCCCGCCGGCTTTCTCAATCGGACTGCGGAAACGCAGATGATAGCCGTCTGAATGTGCGGTCACAAGGAACGGATGCAAGCTCTCGTCAGCTATGGCATCACCATCGTATGGATATATGTTTGGAATGCCGCTGCTGATGTTTTCAATTCTGAACAATGAGTCCCCAATGTGAAGCAGATTGTAATTTACAGCCTTAACAGGCATGACAGAATCCTGGAAATGGGCCACATCTTCCAGATAGTCCGCAAAGACGGTACCTTCAGGAACGCGTGACATTCTTACATAGACGCCACGTTTCTTGCCCTTGAGCATGGCCTGCGGCGCATTCTCCTCCATATTGATTATAAGGAACTCATAATCGCCCTCATACCCGAGTCCGGTTTCATATATGGCCGGATCACAGAACGTATGTATGCATTTGTTGTAGGTCGAGAATGACAGGACGGGACCGTTGTCCCTTATCACATTCCACATTGAAGTGTCTGCAACCAATGTTCCGCCGGTAATCTCATTGTCCATGGCCATTGCCACAGAACCGTCCGGTCTGATATCGGCCATAATCAGATACCCGCTTCCTGTCGGTGATTCCAGACCGTTTGTGGGATAATACTCCATCACCCACCCTCCGGCCGATGATGAAACGACCTGAGAATATTCTACAACAGCGTCATTGATACGCTCAGCTGCACTCCTGTCAAAAATGTCATCCACCCCTATGCTGCAGCCGGTGACTGACAACGCAAGGATGCCGGCAGCAAAAAAGGTAAAAATATCATATCTTCTCATAATGCTTCCACTTATTTACTGAATTTCAAGACTTCCTGACGAAGCGAATCCATCACTGAAGTTCCGTCAGCACGGACGTATGTCAGATTGTTTATGAATTTGCCATCGGAATCAAACACAAAGTCACCGTTTGAATCAGTCAGCCACTGTCTGCGCTGTACGCCCATACGAATCTTCTCCAGATCCATGTCAAAGTATTCAGCAAGCCAGGTGCGTACCATATCAAGCTTCTGTCTGATGACCTCATCGCCAACTATGCCGGACGTATGCAGATAGATAATGTTGCCGTCTGCGTCAGGAACCGCATACTTGTTGTCATCGTCACGCTGTATTACCTTTCTGACTATGCCGTAAGTGGACGTTTCATCACCTGAAGTTGAAGTGCCGCGCACGAAAAAGCCCACAGAGTCACGGTCTGCAGTTCCGTTCTTGACCTTCTTGTCCAGCTTGTCCCAATAAACGGCATCAACATCTTTGACATACTCCCACTGGAAACTTGCATTTTCCATCATTTCGTTCCAGGTAATGGTATCCTTGACAATATAGTTCGATATGACCTCGACCCAGTCCTCACGCGCCTGTGACGATGCGTATGGGCTGACGAATCCCTGACCCAGTGCCACAAGTTCCTCGGTATCGTTCCAGTTGACCGCATTGTACTTACCGTTCGATATGCGGTCAAATTCATTGGGACGGTTGGCGTTCTGGTTCAATATATGGCTGAACTCATGATGCATGGTCTTGAAGAAATACTCGTTCATGTAGTCAATGTTGTCCGGAGACAGGTTATTGGCATTGTAAAGTGTAATCTTAAGACCTCCTTCGGCTGTACCAAGGACCTCGGTTCCCTGAGCCGGGTTGAATGCCGGCGAACCGATTACATGTATTATTCTCGGACTGTACTTCTTGAGGAACAGTTCACCGTTTTCAATGCTGTCATGATACACGTCGTACCACAGATATTTGCACAGCACAGCCAGTGTGACACTCTGGTCATACGAACAGGGAACAAGGTTATAGCTCATGTCCGAACCGGTGTCCTCCATCCTGTAGATGTACTTTAGATTGTATGGCTCCAGAAAATTCTTCTTGCAGAACGTGTCCAGCGGGAATGTTATGCTATTGGGGTCCAGCGGATATTCTGTCGCATCAAAGATGGAAGGGCCAAGTTCGTCCTTTGAACAGGAACCCGACAGGGCGCATGCTGTCATGCATAGTCCCAATGCCAATATCTTATAAACTGTCTTTCTCATACTTCAAAACCATTATTCATTGTCCTCTATTTTCTGAAGGTCACCGTCATAACGCACAAGAGCATCGGGCCTGGCCAGTTTAACGGGCTCCTGTGAAGAAGCCATACCTGCTGCCAGAACCTCCTGAGGCACCTCTATGGCACGGCGCGGATCATTCCATTTCAAATTATACGGAACGGCATCAACGCTCCACACATGTGAATACTCAAGTCCGAAACGCTTCAGGTCGAAGAATCTGATGCCTGTGTATGCCGTTTCGTACCTGCGCATGTCATTAAGGCAGTTCATATACACATACATGGAATCAGGTATGTGGAACGAAACACTCATGGAGTCTGTCGTTGACCAGTCGGTAATGACATTGCTGTTGGCCGGCTTGACATACCATTTCTCTATTTTCTGTCTGGTCAGCGGAGTCATGGCGTTGCTGGCGGTATAGAACGCCTTGTTGGATTCCGAAAACGACTGGCGGCTGTTGTCATACGCAATCATATCCTCAATGCAGCCGTCTATGTCATGATTGCCAAGAAGCTTGGCCTCAGCACGCTCCAGCAGAAGCTGCGTACAGGTGAACTCACGGCGTACCACGTGCGCATATCCTATTCCGGCCACCTTGTCTGTGTATTCAAATCTTTCGGCAATACGCGCGCTGGTAAAACCGTGATCCGAGTTGCCGTCATAGAATGTGCCACCGCCCACACCTGCCGCCGGCATCAGATACCAGTTCCAGTTCGGGCCCAGATGGTATTCTATGTCACGCAGCGCCTTTCCTGCTGTGGCGTAGCGGTATCCTACCGAACGACGCCACTGGGTGGAATATGTGGTCATGAGGAAAAGATTGTTGTTTGCATCGGGACTCTGCCAGATTTCGGCATAATCATCGGAATATACACAGTCATCAAATCCTGAATAGTCCATAAGTTTGTCAGGCAGCAGTGACGCATCCTGTCCCAGCACGGCATCGGCATGTTCATTGACCTTTGCATAGTCACGTTTGTAAAGATAGAAACGGGCTGCGAAAGCATGTGCCGCATTCTCGTTGAAATGCCATTTGGGCATGGTGTAAATGATGTTGTTCACCCACTTGAGTCCCTGCTGCAGGTCTTCCTCAATCCTGTTGTAGGTATCTGTAACCGTGCCACGGTCATAATTGACCAGGACCATATCCTCGGGCTCATCGCAGTACGGTATTCCTACATCGGCGCGGCTGGCATCATCGTCCTTGTAAGCCTGGCTGAAAATGTTGACCAGAATGAAATGATGGTAAGCCCTTGTCAGATAGCATTCGGCGTATGCGGCCTTCATCCTGTCAGACATTTCATTATCCGATGCGTTCCTGCCGTATGTCTGCTCCTTTATTCCATCAAGCAGTACAAGGGCGTGGTTGGCGGTAGCTATTGCGTTGTAGCACCCCTCCCAAATTGAAGTCGGAGAATCCGAGTCTGTCGATGACTTGACAGGTTCAAAGCGGTAAGCCTCATCGTCCATACGGTTGTACGCACCCAGATTATAATGCACCAGGACCTCAGAACCGTTACTCTGAGTTGCCAGGAACGGCGCATTGACATCCAGAATGTTGTCACTGGACAGTTCACAAAGCCAGCCGTAATTGCCGGTCGAATAGGCCGACCCTATAAGCTGTATGATCTGGTCCAGATTTGTAATCTCAACACGCTCATCAGGTGACTGGTCCAAAAAATCGCTGCACCCTACGGCAGTCATCATCACGACCGACAGAGCTCCATATAATAATTTCTTCATGACAATTCTGATTCAATTAAATACCAAGACGTAATGTAAAAGTGAACTGCTTTGACAGCGGACTTGCCACACCGCCGGAATTGACGAATTCAGGATCCTGACCGTTCAGTTTCTTGTCCGAATAAATCAGGAACAGGTTCGTTCCATCAAGTTTGAGGGATGCGGAACTCAGCCCCATTCTGCTGACGAATGCCGAAGGCAGATTGTACGTAAGCGAAATATCCTTCATTCGCACAAACCCGCCATCAGCCACGCGTGCAGTGGAATAGTTGTAGGCGTTGTATGCATAACCAATCTGCGTATCGTTCCAGTACTGTCTGCGGCTGGCAATGACAGGAATGTCTGTCACAGACTCATCACCAGGCATTACCCAGCGGTTCTTGAAGTCCCTGGTCATTGCGGTCATATCGGAATATGCAGCCGAGAAGACAGGGTCAAGACGAACCTTGTTGCCGAACGCGTACGTGACGAGCAGATTAAGGCGCCAGTTCTTCCAGACAAACGTATTGTTCAGACCGCCCGTCACAGGGGGCTCAGTGGGTCCTTCATATTTGAGGAAGCCAAGTTTCTCATACTCCTGGAAATTGATTGCAGTCGATGTGACATTGCCATTCTCATTGGTTATTGTGGGAATGCCCATATCATCCAGACCGTTAAAAGGTATTGAGAACAGGGCCGATACCGGGTAACCTTCACGGAAATGGTTCGAACTGGAGCCTGTAATGAGTCCTATCACATTGCTCCTTGACTTGAGGTCTGTAATCTCATTCTGTGCGTATGAGAATATGAAGTCCGTGTTCCATTTGAAATTCCTGCGCTGGACGTTGTGAGTGGTCAATGTCAGTTCAACACCATCGGATTTCATGGAAGCCACGTTGGCCAGTTTGTCAATCATGCCACCTACGCCCTGAGTCTGGATGTAGCCTATCAGGTCATAGTTGTTGCGTCTGTATGCATCAAATTCCAGATTGATGCGGTTGTCCAGGAAACCTGCGTCAAAACCCACATTCAGTTCATGCTTCTTCTCATAGGTCAGTTCCGAATTGGCAATGTTGCTCAACACGATTACCGTCTCCATCTGGTCACCCTGCGGACGCCAGGCGTTGGTCGAATAGTAGATTGGCAGTGCATTGGACACGCTTGACGGACCGCGGTCCGCTGTCAGCGAATATGATGCTCTGAAAGAAAGGTGTGACAGCCATGCATCAGATGATTCCATATAATCCTGGAACCAGTGCTCCTCACTGACATTCCATGCTCCTGACACGTTCCATGTAGGCAGCCAGCGTGACGAGCGGGCCCTGCCCAACTTGTTTGACCCCTCATACCTGCCCGTCAGGTTCAGAGTGTAACGTCCCTCGTATGAATAGCTGGTACTGAGGAAATATGCCAGATTACGTGTCCATGACTTTGAGAATGAGCTAAGTACGGAATTCTCCTCCTTTGCCTGCTTGTAGAAGGCAGGAGTGATGTTGACCAGACGCTGCGCATCATAGTCCACACCATATTCGGAATTGAAGACCTGGTCCCTGTCCGTCCGGTTCATCTCCATACCTGCAAAGACATTCAGTATGTGACGGTCATTCCATACATTGTTGTACTGTCCGGTCATACGGAAGTCCAGCTGGTTCACGGAATAATCGGACCTGGTGTATATGCCGCCCACCGGCATTACCGATATCGGATAAGAATTGGGCTGGTCCGGATCCTTGTACAGGTATGTATTGTTGTCCTGGATGTTGGGGTTGCCGACACCTGCACGGTAGGCTTCGGACTGGTTGCTCCCATTGAGAATGAAATGTTCTGTTGACGAACGGTTGGTCCTGTACGCCACCACAGCATTGAATTCAAGTCCCATAACCGGCTTGACGGTAACCTCGCCCTGGAACTTCAGGTCCGATACTGAAAGGTCTATGTAGTTATTGTCCAACTCCCGGAAGATGTTGAACGGGGCATAGTTCCTTGTATAGACGGCGTCCGGGTCAAGCGTGCGTGCTGTATTGAGCGCATAACTGAACGGATTTATATCAAAAGAACGGCTGACCTCACCGCTGACAACATCGGTGGTTCTTGCAAGAGTTCCCGGAGCTGTCTGCTGACGGAAACTGTCATTTGTCAGCAGTGACACAGTAACATACTGGGAAAGGTTGAACTGGGCGTTCACGTTTGCGGTGTAGCGCTTGACCTGTGAATCTATTGTCCAGCCCGGATCATCCATAAGGCTTAATGAAGCATACAGATTGGCTGCTTCAGTACCCGTCGAAATGCTTACCGAATGGTTCTGTACCACACTGTTCTTGAACAGCAGGTCAAACCAGTCCGTGTTTCTGAACTCAGCCTCCTGCAGATATTTTGCCATGGCGGCGTCTGTATGTGGCAGACCGAACTGTCCCTTGGACTCATCGTACCTGGCCATCTCAGTGTACATCTGGCCGTACAGTCCGCTGTTTGAACCGTTGGCTAGAGTGGCAAACTCAAGCCATCCCTTTTCTGCCATCTCCTTGTATATGCCCATCTGTTCCTGTGAATTGCAGATGTTGTAGTTGGCGTATGAAGGTTTCAGACGGTATGAGAATTCTCCGGTGTAGTTGATTGTGGAACGTCCGGCCTTACCGCGCTTGGTCGTGATGACTATCACACCCGCCATTGCGCGAGCACCATATATAGAGGTGGCGGATCCGTCCTTGAGAATCTGGAAACTCTCTATGTCATCGGCACTGAGTCCGGCTATGGCATTTGAAATGAGCGTTATGGCATCGCCCGACGAAAGATCGTCAGAATCTATGTCAACGGCATCCTCCTGAATTATTCCGTCAATGACCCACAGCGGCTTTGATGATCCGTAGATCGATGTGGCGCCACGCACGCGTACCTTGGGCGCAGTTCCGAATGTACCTGAAACATTCTGCACGGACACACCTGCAACACGGCCCTCAAGAGACCGGCTTACATCGGCTATACCGTCAAGTTTGACTTCGGCTGCCTCCAGGTTCGATGCCGCTCCTGTAAACAGTCGCTTGTCCACCCGGCGCATACCCTGCACCACGACCTCTTCAATATTGCCCGATGCCGGTTTCAGCTGCACACGCATTCCGTTCCTGGCCGCAACCTCCTGCGGTTCAAGTCCCACGAAGGAAAAGACAAGCATCTGACCCTCTTTTGCATGAATGGTAAACCTGCCGTCCATATCCGTGGCTGTACCTACGCTCACATCATCGGCAAGCCGTACGGTTGCACCTATTGCAGGCTCACCCAAATCATCAATCACACTGCCGCTGATTGTCTGAGCGCCGGCACAAACGGCAAAAAATCCCAGAACAACTGCAAGAAGCACCCTTTTCACATTGACTCCAATCAAATTGGTGCAGAATGACATTTCCCTTTTATACATAATTTAAGTTTCGCAAGTTCTCAAGCGGCCAGTTTTAGCCGGTAAATGTCACATATATGGGCGAGTTCTTCAGACTGATTTATAATGGCATCGTAGATATCT
>JAGHSY010000081.1 GCA_018065615.1 Candidatus Colenecus caballi
GGTTTTTGCGTGACGTTAGGGAGGGAATGTGCGTTTGGCGGCGTTTGGCTCCCTAACGTGCGGGGGTATTTGGGGAATACGCAGGTTTTTGTGTGACGTTAGGGAGGGAATGTGCGTTTGGCGGCGTTTGGCTCCCTAACGTGAATGTCAGGAAAATTGCAGAAGAAGATTCTTGCCAGTTACGGATAAATTGAATACATTTGCGTATGAACGGTGTTTGCATCGGTCTATACCATTGTGATAATCTAATAATAAGCTAATTATGAAAGACTTGTATCATGTTTGCATTACAGCGCACAATGAAGTGCTGGGAAGAAATCCGGATGACATGAGGGCGTTTACCAATTTGATGGCCCTTTCATCTTATCACTCTGATACACAAATTGTTGCAGATTCTCTTATGTCAAATCATGCGCATTTTGTGGTTATGTCTGACAAACCGGAGTATTTTGCTTTGCTGCTCAGGCTCTCGCTTACCAAACATTTCAATCATGCTCATTCCAGGACGGGACGCCTTCTGGACAAGAAAGTGTTTGTTTCTAAACTTGAAGGGACAAAGCATACGCAGATGGCAATCAACTATGTGCTGCGTAACGGTTTGCATCACGGACAAAGCGAAACGGCTTTTGCGTATCCGTACAGTTCGTGCAACAGCCTGTTTATGACAGCACGTGGTTTGGAGTTGCCAAAACTGATAACTGACCGTGCTGAAATCAGGACGTACTTTCCCAAGAATGCCGTTATTCCAGATTCCTTGGCCGTTGACAGTCAGGGCTTTGCGGCAAGGGGTACATTTGAGGAACTGCGAATGGCCGAGTCGTGGTACGGAACTCCAAACTCATACATTTATAATATGAACAGACGGACGACCGAGGAATGGATCAACGAACAGAAGTCCGATGAAGTGCAGACGGATCCGGTTACGCTGACAGTTATTGAGAATGGCGTGAATGCTGATTCTGAAGCAGATATGCTGAAAAATGAAGGCGGTGGCCGGACATCGGTTTACAATAAGACTGATATGGCGGTATGTATGCTGGTTGACAATGAGATGCTTTGCCGCTATCATACTGACAGCATTTACAGATTGAGTGCGGAAATACGGCGTGAAATTGCTGTGGAACTGATTGAGGATTGCAGAGTAGGGGCGGTCCAGGCAGCCCGATGTGCAACGGTTCCTGTGCAATGCTTGCCGCCGGTGTATTTGCAGAAAGTAAGGAAGAAGCGGCAATGATGATGTTCCTGCGTGACGTTAGGGACGGAAAGTGCGTTTGGGGGCGTTTGGCTCCCTAACGTGCGGGGACATTTTGGGAATACGCAGGTTTTTGCGTGACGTTAGGGACGGAATGCGGGTTTTGGGGTGTTTGGCTCCCTAACGTGCTTGCGTTTTTGGGGAATACGCAGGTTTTTGCGTGACGTTAGGGAGGGAATGTGCGTTCTGGGGTGTTTGGCTCCCTAACGTGCGGGGGTATTTGGGGAATACGCAGGTTTTTGCGTGACGTTAGGGAGGGAATGTGCGTTTTGGGGCGTTTGGTTCCCTAACATGCGGCACCGCATGCAACGTGCGGCGGCAAAAGAAAACGCCCGTACCTGCGTGAAGACTACAGCTGCTGCAGGAGGCGGGCGGTGGCAAGGGCGTCGCTGGCGTAGTGGGTGGCGCCTATGGCGGTGGCTATGTCCGGGGTCAGGACGGCGCCGCCTGCAATGATGGGGCAGGTCACGCCGCCGGCACGCAGGCATGCAATGGTCTCCTTCATGGATTCCACGGTGGTGGTCATCAGGGCGCTCAGGCCTACGGCAATGGGCTTTTCAGCCAGAGCTGCTTCCAGAACCTTTTCCTTGGGCACGTCCTTGCCCAGGTCAACGACCGTGAAGCCGTGGCTCTGCACTACCACCTTTACTATATTCTTGCCTATGTCATGCACGTCTCCGTGGACGGTGGCCAGCACCAGCTTGCCTGAATCATGGCCGGCGGCGCTGGGGAACTGTGACTCCAGAACGGAGAATGCCAGTTTTGCGGCTTCGGCGGAACGGATAAGCTGGGGCATGAACACCTTGCCTTGTGCAAAGCGGTCTCCGGTTTCGCCAAGGGCGGGGATGAGCACGTCATTTATTATGCCGTCACGGCCGCGCTGGGGCAGTTCGGCCTCAATGCACGGTGAAATGCGGTCTTTCAGGCCCTGGACTATAGCGTTGTACAGGTTGTCCTGAATCTCGGCATCGGACTGGGGGGTGCTGAAACTGATGTATTTTGAGCAGCCGCTGTCGTTGCCGGTCAGTGCCATGGCGGCGCGGACGGTGGCCACGGTTTCGCGGTCAAGCGGGTTCATGATTGGCATGTCAAGACCGCCGGCAAGTGCCATCGCCAGGAAGTTGCGGTTCAGGACAGCGCGTTCGGGCAGTCCGAAAGACACGTTGGAAAGGCCTATTGTTGTAAGCACGCCAAGTTGCTTGAGTGCGGAAAGTGTGTCAAGTGTTATGCGGCCGTACTGCTGGTTCGATGAAATGGCCATGACAAGGCCGTCAAATACCAGAAGACGGCGGTCTATGCCATAGGTGGCAGCGCGGTCAATGAGTCTGCGGGCAATTGCAAGACGGCCTTCACAGCTTTCGGGAACGCCGTTTTCGTCAAGCGGCAGTGAAACGGCCGGGGTCCGGAAACGGGCAATGACGGGCAGCAGGCGAGACATGGATTCCTCACCGCCGTTGACCGAATTGATCATGGGCACGCCGTTGTACAGGCGAATGGCGGCGCTGACGGCTTCGGGGTTCGATGAATCCAGCTGGAGCGGCAGGTCACAGACCTCCTGGATTCTGCGTACGGCCTGACACAGAAGTGCCTTTTCATCGGCATTCGGTATGCCGCAGTTAAGGTCCAGAAAATCGGCGCCGGCGTCCTTCTGCGCCAGGGCTTCATGCTGCAGGTATTCGAAATTGCCCTGCGCCAGGGCTTCCTTGAGCTTTTTCTTGCCGGTGGGGTTCAGGCGCTCGCCGCAGATGAGTCCTTTACCCAACTTGAGCAGGACGGTCGATGAGCAGATGTATGTGCCGTCCGGTTCAGAAACCTCCGGGGCCGGACTGTCCTTATAGACCGATATGGCTTTTATGGTCGATGGTGTGGAGCCGCAGCAGCCGCCGATGATTGAGGCGCCGGCCCGGATGAGCTGGGCTGCCATGTCTGCAAACTCAGTGTCACTCCAGCTGTAAACCACGTCTTCACCGTGCATTTCGGGCAGTCCCTTGTTGGGCTGGGCCAGGATGGGACGGGTGGCGAAAGGCTTCATGCGGCGGACCATTTCCACAACATTGCGCGGGTTGGTGGAACAGTTCACGCCAAGGGCATCGACCCCAAGGGATGACAGGGTCAGGGCCACTATTTCGGGGGTGGAACCGGTCAGCGTGCGGCCGGTCTCATCGAAAGTCATGGTGGCGAATATGGGCCTGTCACAGCAGTCGCGTATGGCCAGGATGGCTGCGCGCAGTTCATACAGGTCACTGAAGGTCTCCAGAATGTAGCCGTCAACGCGGTCACAGGTGTATCTTGCTACCTGGACGTAGTTGTCGTATGCCTGTTCAAAGGTGAAATTGCCTACAGGCTCCATGAGACGGCCCGACGTGGAGACATCGAACATTATCTTTGCGCGTCCCTGAACGGCCTGGCGGGCGTTTTCTATGGCAGCGTCAGCGACCGTCTGCCATGGCGTGTCATGACCTTCCCACTTGGCGGGGTTCAGTTCGAACGAGTTTACGGTTATGTACTGGGCACCGGCCTCAACGTAGTCGCGGTGCATTCTCTGCACCCGCTGGGGGTCAGTAATGTTGAGCATTGCCACGCCGGCATGCTTGTGGCCTGTGGCAAGGACGGTACCTTGGGCACCGTCAAATATCTGTACTTTCTGCATTGCTTACTTGAAAAACTCAGTTGCCACGTAGCCTATGTTGTCCATAAGCTTTGCAATGAAACTGCTCTTGTTCATGGAGTAGATATGGATACCGTCAACGTCATTGGCCATGAGGTCAAGGATCTGGTAGCTGGTGAAGATTATTCCAATCTCTTCAAGGGCGGCCTTGTCATCCTTGTAGCGGTCAAAGTAGTTCCTGAGCTTGAGAGGCACGTTGCAGCCTGTAATCTGTATCATGCGGTCCAGCTGGGCGTAGTTCGATACAGGCATGATGCCGGGAATGATGGGGGCGGTGACGCCGGCCTTGCGGGCCTGCAGCAGGAAATGGTAGAACACCTCATTGTCAAAGAACAGCTGGCTGTTGAAGAAGCTCATGCCGGCGTCCTGCTTGATTTTCATGTATTCTATCTCCTTTCGCATGTTCTCCGATTCGGGATGCTTTTCGGGGTAGCAGGCACCTGCCATGCAGAAATCACCGGGAAAACGGCCGGCAATGTACTGCGCCATCTGGGACGAATGCTTGAAATCGGAAAAGACAGGGGTGGTGACGTCCTTGGGCATGTCACCGCGCAGTGTCAGGATATTCTCCACACCGTAATTCTTCAGTTCGGTGCAGACTGAATCGACCTTGCTGTAGTCCGATGCCACACATGTGAAATGGGCAAGCGGTTCGGACTTTGTGTTCTCCTTGATGTGACGTGCAATGCTTGCAGTGTTGGAGAGCGTGTTTCCAAGGGCACCGTAGGTCACACTGATGAAGTCAGGTGAATAGGTGTCCATCTGTTTGATTGTCTTTTCAATGAGAGTGAATGTGTCTTCCTCGCGCTTGGGTGGGAATATCTCAAATGAAAGGGTCTTTTTCCCCGCCAGAATATCAGATATCTTCATTGTATTTTTAAAAGTGGTCGCAAAGGTAATGAAAAAACTCCAATATCCGGTCAGTATTTGACTCTGCGTGTAAGTTATCTGTTCAGGAAATGTTCGGCTTCAATGGCGGCCTTGCAACCGCTGGCGGCTGCGCATATTGCCTGACGGTAATGCGGGTCGGCAACGTCACCGGCGGCGAACACGCCCGGCACATTGGTGCATGGAGTGGGGCCGTCGGTTATGATATAGCCGGTTTCATCGGTCTTTATCCAGGGCTTGAACACGTCACTGTTGGGCTTGTGGCCAATGGCAAGGAAGAATCCGTCAATGGCTATGTCATATTTTTCCTCATCGGGCAGGCCCATGCGCTTTACAACGTGTGCGCCCTGCAGCTTGGGGTCTCCGAACAGTCCCAGGGTGTTGTGCTCGAACAGGACCTCAATCTTGGGATTGTCAAGGACCCGCTTCTGCATTATGTCGCTGGCGCGCAGGTAATTCTTGCGGACAATGAGATAGACCTTTTCACAGAGCGTTGCCAGGTAGCTGGCTTCCTCACACGCGGTGTCACCGCCGCCTACAACGGCAACGGTCTTCTTGCGGAAGAAGAATCCGTCACATGTGGCGCAGGCGCTCACGCCGCGGCCGGCATATTTTTTTTCGTCTTCAAGGCCAAGGTATTTTGCGCTTGCACCGGTTGAAATTATTACGGTGTCGGCCTGGATCTGTACGGTTTCATCGACGGTTACGGTGTATGGGGCCGCGCTGAAATCGACCTTGGTCACAATGCCCATGCGTATGTCGGCGCCGAAACGCTGTGCCTGTGCGCGCATGTCCTCCATCATGTCATAGCCGCTCACGCCCTGGGGGTAGCCGGGGAAGTTCTCGACAACGGTGGTCTGTATGAGCTGGCCGCCTGACTGCGGACCTTCATACAGGATGGGGTTCAGGTTGGCGCGTGAAGCGTAGATTGCTGCGGTGAAACCGGCGGGACCGGAACCGATGATGAGGCATTTTGTTCTTTCCATATTCTGTTCTTATCTTAAATCAATTATGTCTGCGTCAGGATAGTCCTTGACGTTGCAGGTGAATGTGCCCTTGTCAAACTTGACGCCGGTCTTGAATTCCTTTACCGTGATTGTGATGACCGGCAGGTCGAATTCCGGGTCACACTCTACCGTTATTGTCTTTGGCGCAAGCGTCTTTTCATCGGCCTTTACGGTCAGAAGGGTTATGCCATCAACGCTTTCTCCAATGGCTTTCAGGGTTATTGTGCTGCGGCCGTCATCGGTCACGCTGAATCCGTCGTGGTGCTTCAGGGCTGTGATGGGGTTCAGCATGAACTGCTCCTGTGGGGTCGGGGTGGAGATGTAGATTTCCTCAATCATGTCTGCGCCGTAATCCTGACCGCGCCACATGGTCTTTCCGTCAAACCAGATTATGGTCTCACTGTCCTCAAACCTGTACCTGCTGCCTGACAGGCTCATTGTTCCCTCTTCCGGGCCATTGCCGTCATTGTAGCTTATTACAGCCTGCACACCGGTCTTTTCCAGACTGGACACAAAGCGGTCCAGCAGTGTCTGGGCCGATGCGCACACGCTGAATGAGACGGCTGTGATGAGTATGAACAACTTTTTCATTTACAGAAGGTTATATGTTTCAAGAATGCGGTCCAGCTGGACTTCATCGGTCACAAGGACGGGACGCGGCTTGCTGCCGTCCGCCTTTCCTACTATGCCTACTGCCTCAAGCTGGTCCATGAGTCTTCCGGCGCGGTTGTATCCGATGGAGAACTTGCGCTGGATGAGCGATGTGGAGCCGGACTGGTTGACCACCACCAGGCGCGCGGCCTCGGCGAACATGGGGTCGAACTTGCCCATTTCAACGCCGCTTTCAATCGGGCCGCCATCATTCTCGTCAACGTATTCGGGCAGGGGGTAGGCATCGGTGTAGCCCTGCTGGCGGCTTATGTACTGGCAGATGTTGTTGACCTCCGGTGTGTCAACGAATGCGCACTGCACACGGACGGGGTCGCTGCCTGAAAGGAACAGCAGGTCACCGCGGCCTATCAGCTGGTTGGCGCCCGGACGGTCAAGAATGGTACGGGAGTCAATCATTGAACTTACGCGGAACGCCATGCGTGCCGGGAAGTTGGCCTTGATGGTGCCTGTAATGATGTTCGTGGTAGGACGCTGGGTTGCAATGATCATGTGCATGCCCACGGCGCGGGCCTTCTGGGCAATGCGGGCAATAGGCATCTCAATGTCCTTGCCTGCGGTCATGATAAGGTCACCGAACTCATCAATTACAATGACAATGTATGGCAGGTAGCGGTGGCCCTTTTCAGGGTTCAGCTGACGTTCCTTGAACTTGTTGTTGTATTCCACAACCGAACGCACGTTGGCGTTCTTGAGCAGTTCGTAGCGTGAGTCCATCTCAATGCACAGGGACTTGAGAGTATGGATTACCTTGGTGGTGTCTGTAATGATTGCGTCCTCTTCATCGGGCATTTTGGCAAGGAAATGCTTTACAATGGGGGCGTAGATGCTGAATTCCACCATCTTGGGGTCAACCATGACCAGCTTGAGCTCTGCAGGGTGCTTCTTGTACAGCAGTGACGTGATGACGGCGTTCAGACCGACAGACTTTCCCTGACCGGTGGCGCCGGCAACCAGCAGGTGCGGCATCTTGGCCAGGTCAAACATGAAGACCTCATTGGTGATAGTGCGGCCAAGTGCGACAGGAAGCTCCATCTTGGAATCGGACTCTGCAAACTTCCTGGTGTTCAGAATGGATTCCATGGACACCATTACGGGCTTGGCGTTGGGCACTTCAATGCCGATGGTTCCCTTGCCGGGTATAGGGGCGATGATACGTATGCCAAGGGCTGCCAGGCTCAGGGCTATGTCGGCCTCCAGATTGCGTATCTTGGATATTCTGATGCCGGCGGCCGGAGTTATTTCATACAGGGTGATGGTGGGGCCTACTGTGGCGTTGATGGTCTCTATCTCAATGCCGAAATCCAGCAGGACCTTGATGATGCGGTT
Organism: Candidatus Colenecus caballi; assembly: GCA_018065615.1. GTDB lineage: Bacteria > Bacteroidota > Bacteroidia > Bacteroidales > Bacteroidaceae > Colenecus > Colenecus caballi. The sequence goes on from JAGHSY010000081.1 coordinate 7,814, forward strand.
CTTGTTGGCCTCCTGTTCGGTCTGGTCAATGGCGGGCGCGTCATTGTCATAGTGCTTGAGCAGGTCAAGGGTGGGGAACTTGTAATGTGACAGGTCCAGACGCGGGTCAAACGGTTCCTGGATGCGGCCGTCAGCCTGTTCGGTGTCACCTTCTGCGGCTGTGACCTCCATTTCAATATTTTCCTTCTCCATGGACTTGACAGGCGCGGGCTCCATGTCGTCCGGGTCAATGACGGGTTCAGGCTCTGGCTCCACAACTGGTTCCGGAGCGGCTGCCTGAGCCGGATTGTATGCATATAGGGGAGCGTTTTCATCGGGCTCCTGAACCGGCCGGACGTCTTCATCGGACTTGGACGCGGGTGCCGGACGCAGACCCTGCCTGAGACGGTCAGCGCGACCGCGTATCCATTCTATTGTGCTGCGTGTCAGATAGATGCAGTACAGGAGCATGGTAAGTCCAAGAATCAGTATCAGTCCCGGAATTCCAACATAGCCGCGCAGCCATTCAGTCGCATTCATGCCGTGCGCGCCACCCGGTATGATGAATGAATTACGCATGATCGGGGAAAGCACAAGCTGCAGGAAGACCGATGTCCAGACCATGAGGAAAGCACAGCTGATGAACCACTTTATCAGTTTCTTGTGGGTTATTTTCATCAGATTGAGGCCCCACACGCAAAGGAATACGGGGACCAGGACCGATGGGAATCCGAACCAGCCGTTGACGAAGAATTCCGATGTGCGCGCCCCCAGCAGGCCGGTGGTGTTCTCAATCTCCGTGCCGCCGCCAAGGACTGTGCTCTGGTCTGCCCCGCCAGTGAAAAGGAAAGACAGCCAGGCTATGAACATGAATATGGCTATGATGCAGAGCACTGCACCTGTCGTGAACAGCGCCGTGTCATTCTTCATTGCTGCCAGAAACTGGCTGAATCTGTTGCTCCAGTCTGCCGGAGTCTGTATTCCTGTACGGTTCTTTGTGACTTTTTTTGCCATTTGAACGACTGATTTTCTTCTGTTTCCACAAAGGTAATACTTTTAGAGACAAAAGGGTGGGCAATAACGCAAATTGTGAGTAATTTTGCAGTGTGAAAAAGAATAACGTATCAGAGACTGTCTTTGACAGAAATACGGTGGAGTTCGTCACTGTGGCGGCCGAATACTGCGCTTTCCTTGAACAGCAGGTGCAGGACAAGGGCCGCCGTGAGGTTCTGGACATTCTTGACAAGCTGCTTCCGCTGCTGTACCTGAAATCGGCCATGCTTCAGGAGCAGGAGCCTCAGGGGCTGTATCTGGAAGAGACTGTCACCGAGCCCGAATATGATGACCTGCGCATGCTGCTCCAGGAAAAGCTCGGTGAAACGGATGATTATCTGGAGGTCTTTGTGGAAGAAATGAAATACAGCGACACACCCGTCCGCAAATGCATTTCTGAAGACCTGGCAGACATCTATCAGGCCCTGAAGAACTTCATCCATTCGTTCCGCAGCGGTATGCGGGACATAATGGAGGAATCTGTGGCCGTCTGCGCGGAAGGGTTCCGCACCTATTGGGGACAGACGCTGGCCAATACCCTGCGTGCCGTACACGCCGCACGCTATGGGCAGAGCGACAATGATGACGAACTGTATGATTGAAATTCCCAACAAGATAGAGAAAGCCTGGCTGGCGGACAAGCCCAGGGTTACCTTTGACGGTATAATTGAAGAGATTGACACCGAAGAGAAGGCCGAAAAGGCCATGGCCGTGCTCTCCAGGGAGAAGATTGTGGGCTTTGACACAGAGACCCGTCCTTCTTTCACCAGGGGACTTGTGCACAAGATAGCTCTGCTGCAGCTTTCTACAGACACCTGCGCATATCTCATCAGACTGAACAGAATAGGCATACCGGACTGTGTGGCTGCGTTCCTTTCGGACCCGGACATCATCAAGGTGGGCGTTTCAATCAAGGACGATTTCTCACAGCTGTCAGGGCGCCGTCAGTTCAAACCCGCCGGTTTCATCGAACTTCAGGACGTGTGCGGACAGATGGGGATTGAGGAAAAGGGCCTGCAGAAGATGTACGGCCTGCTGTTCGGACAGCGCATTTCCAAGAACCAGCAGCTCAGCAACTGGGAGATTGACCGCCTGACTGAAAGCCAGCGCCAGTATGCGGCCATTGACGCGTGGGCATGTCTGAAGATTTACGGATATCTGACTGAACTGAAGCGTTCAGGAAACTATACGATCATAAGGAAAGATGCAGAAGAAGGTAATACTGAAGAAAGGTAAGGAAGAGTCCCTGTTAAGGTTCCACCCGTGGATTTTCTCCGGTGCGATTGCGCAGATTGAAGGTGAGCCCGATGAAGGTGACATTGTTGACGTCTATACCCATCAGGGTGACTGGATTGCTGTGGGCCACATACAGGTGGGCAGCATTGCGGTGCGTGTCCTTTCCTTTGAGAAACGGCCCATTGATGCCGCTTTCTGGTACAGCAGGCTGCAGACTGCATTCCAGCTGCGTCAGACTCTGGGACTGACTGGTCGCACAGACCATAACATTTACCGTCTGGTACACGGCGAGGGTGACAACCTGCCGGGTCTGGTCATTGACGTATATGGCCACACAGCCGTCATGCAGGCCCATTCAGTAGGCATGCACTGCAACCGCATGGACATAGCCCAGGCCCTGTCACAGGTGCTTGGAGATACAGTGACCGGCATTTACTACAAGTCCGAAACCACACTGCCGTTCAAGGCGGACATTGACCGCGGCAACGGATATATAATAGGTGGCCCGTCCGATGACATACCGCTGGAATACGGCATGAAGATGCCCGTTGACTGGATCAGCGGCCAGAAGACAGGTCTGTTCATAGACCAGCGTGAGAACCGCGCCTTGCTTAAGAAATATTCAAAGGACCGCGGTGTTCTGAACATGTTCTGCTACACCGGCGGCTTTTCACTGGCAGCCCTGCGCGGCGGAGCCAGGCTGGTGCATTCCGTTGACAGTTCGGCCCGTGCCATCGAACTGACCGAGGGCGGCGTGAAGGACAATTTCCCGGGTGACACACGTCATGCCGCATACGCTGAAGACGCGTTCAAGTTCCTGGACCGCATGGACCCCATCTATGATCTGATTGTGCTTGATCCGCCGGCCTCTGCCAGACACAAGGATGCCCTGAAG
>JAGHSY010000112.1 GCA_018065615.1 Candidatus Colenecus caballi
CTGGGCATTGAGATTTCAGCGTCTCACAGCCAAAGTGTCTCAGCAGCCATATAACAGGGGTGCAGTGCTTTGGACTGGACAGTTCGATGCACTATTCACCCGTTTTGGGCATTGATATTTCTCCGTCTCACAGCCAAAGCGCATCAGGAGCCCTGTGGGCGGGGTGCCGTTCTTTGGACTGGACAGTTCGATGCACTATTCACCCGTTTTGGGCATTGATATTTCTGCGTCTCACAGCCAAAGCGCATCAGGAGCCCTGTGGGCGGGTAACCCTTGTAATTCCAGTGTCCTGAACAAAAATGCCCCATACATTTTCGAGTAATTCCTTACAATTCCAACGGGATACAAATAAAGAGACAACCGAACTGATTGCCTCTTTCTAGAATTACAACGTTTACTTACCCTGCTGTGCGGGAATATTGGGCCTAGGGACAACCGGGCGTCTGGCACCAGGTACGGGGAACGGATTTGTGGCAGTTGTATCGGCAGGAGCCCAGGGATTCTGAATTCCGCCACGAGCACCTGGGACTCCACCAGGAGCACCACCGGGACGAACGCCGGGAACAAAGCCGCGACCGGCAGGATTACCAAAACGTGGTGCGTAACTGTCATAGCGTTTCCTGTTCTCTTCCATGCGCTGCAATGTGGCAGAATCAGGCATCTCCCAGTTCCTCCAGTAGTTGTTCCACCACTGGTGCTGCTGCTGGGATGCATGTTCCATGTTCATCTGCTGCATACGCTGGAAATCAAACATGTGCGGGGCCATCATGAACTGCGGGTTCATACGGTTCCACTGTCCGAAAGCCTGCATCTGCTGCTCCAGATGTTCACGGTTCTGGTCTGACCATTTCTGCCAGATTTTCTGACCAAGCTGGAACTGTGCCACACCTATCTTCTGGCGGGTGGAATCAGGAAGTGCCTTTGACAACTTATCCATGTAGTCGTCATTAATAGCGCTCCACCGTTTCATGTAGTCACCGGATTCAGGCTTCAATTCACGATTCAATTTTGCCAGCTGCTCATTGTAAGCAATATAAATCTTGGCAAATTTCTGGTACTCCTTCTTTGTGAGCCCGGCATTTTCCATAATGAAACGGAGTGACGCATTGATCATCTGCTCATCATTTTCCTGCGCAAAAGAAGGCATGGAGAATGAAAAGCCAAGCAGAATGGTCAAAACTGTCAGAATCCTTTTCATATCAGTCACCGTAATAGTTGCTCATCATTGAATAGACACCAAGGTCATCGGCTGACATGGTCTGAAAAACTTCATCAATGCTTGCGCACTGTGAAATGTTTTCATAATCAGGAATATCCAACCTGCCGCCAAACGGATGGAGCAGAAGGACTGCCACAGCAGCCACACTTGCAGTAGCAGCAAAGAGAGCGTAAATCTTACGTTCATTGTGCCGCTTTTTCTGTTTGCCAATTTGGGATACGACTCTCTCAGTCATATCATCCATGAAATGCTCTGGCATTTTGAAGGGCATTTCCCTGCTCATTGATTCCAGATCAAATTCTTTCATAACTGATGTTCTGTTATATAATCCTTTATTTTCTGAACTGCATAATGATAATTGGTTTTCAGCGTGTTGACACTGTCGCCGACTATCTGGTGTATCTCCTCGTAACTCTTGTCATCATAGTAACGCAGGTTGAACACCATCTTCTGTTTTGCCGGAAGCAGTGCAATGGCTTCCTGCAATAGTATAAGAGTCTCATCAGCATCGGGGCTGGCTTCTTCACGGACGCTGTCTTTCAGGGAATCACCCAAATCATCGACAGACAATGTGAATCCGGCCTTGTTCTTCAAAATTTTGAGACTCTCATTCGTCGCAATCTTGTAAAGCCAGGATGAAAGCGGAAATTCGTTTGAATAAGTGCTACGATACTTGTACACATTAATCATTGTCTCCTGCAAAGCATCCTCAGCATCGTCATGCGCTACCACCATGCGGCGTATGTGCCAGTAAAGCGGCTCTCCATACTTCTTCATGATAAGGCGCACGGCCTCCTCAACGTGATTGTCATCACACAGCAAACGGGCAATGGAATCATCGCTCACCGACAGGGATTCTTCACTCTTCATGCTGCTGTTTCAATCACTTCACAAGAATTATATGCTACAGTTCAGAAAGTTAAAAAGTCCGATGCAAAAAATCCTTAATAAACCTCCTGATGGAAATAGTCAAAGTCAGCATAACCGCCGGCCTGACTGGTGGCAAAGCTGTACAGGCCAGTCCTGTATCCGGTAAAGTAATCCAGTGAGAAACTCATCTGGAGCACTGCATCGACATCAGTCCAGTTCTTGCCGTCCAGAGAATAGCTCATGAATGCCTGGTCTGCACGGGCGGTGTCATCGGCCTGGGGAGTGAAGACATACCTTATCTTGAGCCAGACCTTGTCCTGTGTCAAAGGAATCCTCAACGCTTCAGTGTCCGGACTGGGCTGTTCTCCAGTCTGTGGTCCGCGACGGCGGCCCATATTCCTGTGGGTCATGGCTACAAGGCTCTTTGTGCCATCCTGGGCAACTTCAACGCCAATCTTGCAGTAATTGCTCTGGAAGGCAATGATACCAGCCTCATCACCGGGTTTCATGCCCGATGCGTCCATCAGGACCTCACTGTAGCAGCGTGGACCTACTGTACGCTGGGTCAATGTGTTGCGGGCATCCATTACATTTGTTGCAATCTGACCGGTCTTGAGACGGAGCCAGCCCTTACGGTCGGTAACTGACCATGCGCTGTCATCGGGCTTGTGGTTCCACTGCCATACTAAGTCAAGCTGGTTCTTCCTGTACTTGAACTCATCATTTGCCCATGTACGGTTTTTGCCGGACTCAGGCAGATTGACTGTAAACTGCTTTACAGGAACGGTCTCATCGCCAAGAATGGGCCATCCGTCGACCCATTTTACGGGCTGCAGGGTCGGGATACGGCCTACTGCACCATGGTCCTGGAACATCATGGCATACCAGTCACCGTTCTGGTCTCGATAATGCCTCCCTGGGCAACACAGTCGCCACGTCCGTCAAACGGAGCGCTCAGTATGACCTTGCGCTCATATTCGCCCATCAGTTCCTTTGAACGCCAGCAAGTTTCGGTGCGCACACCGCCGCTTGGCCAGTCAATTTCAAGAATGTAATAGTAATCTCCGATGTGATAGATGTGTGCGCCTTCGGCACGCAGGTTGAAACCCTGACGCGGTGAATCAATCAGAATCTTCTCCTGGGCACCGGCCTTGATGGCGGAACCATCGGGCTCAAGCTCTATGATCCTAAGTTCTCCGTTTCCCCAAACCACATACAGATGACCGTCTTCAAACAGCATTGAAGCGTCATGGAACGGACGGTCTATGACTGAACGTTCCCAGTTGCTCCTGTAGATGTCATCAGTACGGTAAATGTATGTCTTGCCCTGGTCATTGGCTATGAACAGAGCGTAGAACGTACCGTCAACGTAACGCAGGGAAGTGGCCCACTGGCCCTTTCCGTATGCGTTACGTCCGTTACGCAGGTTATAGACATCGTCATCATTGAGAACGTCATAAACATAACTTATTATCTCCCAATGGACAAGGTCCTTTGAATGCATGATAGGTGCACCCGGACAGAAATACATTGTGGTGCTGACCATGTAATAGTCATTGCCCACACGAATCCAGTCATTGTCCGGAATGTCAGTGTAAGTAAGCGGATTGACGCACTCTGTCGTCTTTCCTTTGGCGCTGCATCCTGTTGAAAGAGTCAGAGCGGCAACCGCACATGCGGCAAACAGCAATTTGGTTTTCATTGTATGGAAAAAACAGGTGTAAGTTATTCAAATGTAAGCCAGTCAACCTGGATCTTGCCCTCTGTGGCCATGCGTACCTTAAGGTGGTGAATGCCCTTCTTGGCACCCTTGACCTTGGCGCTTGCTTCAATTACCTGACGGTCAGCCGGAACGTCAACCGTGGCAATTACAACGTCATCCTGAAGAATCTCAAGCTGTCCTGCCGATGGAGGAACAATCTTGACCTTGACAGACTTTGGAGCCTTGGCAAAGTTCACGGTGTTGTACTGTGCCCATGCGTTCTTCTCATAGAACACGGTCTTCCAGCCTGCAAAATAGTTGCTGGGCTCAAGATATGCAATAGAGTCACCGCTCTGGCTCAGAGCTGTGTAACGGTCAAGCTGGATCTGAGTGTTGGACTGGGTCACGCCAATACCGCGAAGTGTGGGCTTGACCATACGGATTGAACCATCGGGCTCAAAGAAAATCGAGTCGGCGCAGACAGAACGGTTCTTGTCAAATTCAGGTGAGAATTCATTGTGGTGGTAGAACAGATAGGTCTGGCCCTTGAATTCTATTATTGAATGATGGTTGGTCCAGCACTTGTTTGCATGCTCTTCAAAGAAAACACCCATAAACTTGTATGGGCCGAAGATATTGTCTGCCATGCAGTAAGCCAGAACTTCCTCAACGTCACGTGCCCATGGGAATGTCATGTAGTAGTGTCCGTCATGCTTGAACAGATACGGTCCTTCAACAAGTCCCTTGGTCGGAACCTCCTCAACACGGTGACGGTCTGCGGGATCAGTTGAGACTGACAGCCAGTCATCATTCATCTTGGTGATTGTAATGCCCGGCATAACCAGATAGCCCTGTCCGTCATCATCAACAAAGATACATGGATCAATGCCACCTACGCCATCCAGAGGCTTTTCCTGCGGAATATACGGTCCTTCGGGATAGTCGGCAATGGCAACACCCACGCGGTTACCGCCGCCAAAACGCTGACCGGGCTGTGGTTTTGCGCCGGCAGGCCAGAAGAAATAGTACTTGCCGTTATGTTCCTTGCAGTCGGGAGCCCACATTGAATAACCCTTTTCATTTACCCAAGGTGCTGACCACTGGTCAACAATGACACCGTGGTCTGTCCAGTCCGTAAGGTTGTCACTGGAGAATACATGGTAGTCAGCCATACAGAACCAGTCCTTGCGGGCATACTCTGCAGGAGCCTTGATGTCATGTGAAGGGAACACATAAACGCGGTCACCGACCACTAAGGCCGATGGGTCTGCAGAAAACTGGTCTCTGATGATTGGGTTCTGGGCCTGGGCAAAAAGACTTGCCATAAGAGCGGCTGCCAGTACTGAAAATCTTGCTTTCATTGATTGATAATTATAAGGTTAATATTTGAATGCATAACATGTTTCAAAGATATGGGTTTTGCCAGTAATTACCAAAAAAATCGGCGGGGCCCAGATGGACTCCGCCGATTATCAGTGGAAAAGTTCAGATATTACTTTACCAGAACCTTTTCTGTAGCAATTGAACCGTCAGCGCCGATAATCTGCCTGATGGCAATCTGGCCGGCCTTCGGAGCATCAATCTCCATACCGTTCAGGTTGAAGAACTTCACGTTCTTGATCTGGGCAGGAGCGTCAACGAATGTCACCAGGTTTTCAAGCTTTTCTTCCTGAGCGCTTGCAAGTGCTGCATAATCCATGCCCAGTGCACCGCGCAGCTTGAGGATGAAGTAACGGAAGTCAGCCTCACTGCCGGAATCTGATGTCTGATTGATTGTAACTGTCAGATTGCCTGCAACCTTGATTGAATCCTGACCGAACTCCTTATATGTGAACTTGCCGGTCTTGGTGCTGCCGCTTGCATTGTAGCTTGTAGAATCAGTTACAATTGACAGAGCAACATTTGAAGTCTGGTTCTGACCATAGAAACCAACCCAGTAATAAGCCTCGGGCAGGCCCTCAACAGTTGTTGTGAATGAACCCTGAGTGTTAGGAGTACATCTCAGACCGCCAGCAAATACATGACCGTCCTGTTCCCAATCCATGAAGCCGTCACCTTCACCAACCTTGACGGTGGTAGGAATCCAGTTACCCTTTGTCTTTGGAGTAACGGTCCAGTTGGGGAATGCTGTTGTGTTCTCCTGCAGTTTCAGTCTCCACTTGCCGCCGTTGTTTTCCATATCACGGCCAACCTCAGCCTCATTGTACAGGAAGTAGTTAGGCATAAGAGCACTTACATCCAGATCGATGAGCTGTTCACCGGCAGCAAACTTCTTATAGACCTGAAGCTTGACAGCCTCACGCAGAACATTCTGCAGCACAAGGTCTTCATCCTGCAGTCCGGCAACAAGAGCCCTGATGCTGTCAGCCTTGCCAAAGTAGTCATATCCAAGAGAATCGGCAAGAGCAACCAGTTCCCTGTTCTGACGTGTCTTGGCCTCAATGTAGTCACCCTTGTACTGGTATTCGTTCTTTGCTGCCATAAGAGCCTTCAGGGTCTCAGCAAATGCTTCATCACTGCCCATAAGCCTGTTGACATGTGCAAAGTAATCATATTCGCCTTCAAGTTTGAGATATTCCTCCGATGTCTTGTCGGCAGACTCGTCATTAAGCAGTTTCTCTACTGCAGCCAGAATCTCTTCATACTTGTCATTGAGAGCCTTGCGGGCTTCAAGGGCAGCAACTGCATCATCCATCTCCTTGGCAGCGTCAACAATCTCCTGACCGGCCTTTACAGAGCAGTCAAACGGTTCGTACTTTTCAGCAAGCTGTCTGATAGCTGCAACGTCTTCAAGAGCGCTGAATGACATGAGGTCACCTTCAGTATAAAGATCCAGTTCGTCAAGCATTGCATTGTATGAAGTGTAATATACGTCAACGGTGTCCATGCGTGACTTCAGATTTGCAGTGGCGGTATTGATGGCAGTGGTAATTGAATCGTATTCACTTGGTCTGTTACCCTTCCATTCGTCATAAGCCCTTATAAGACGTGTCACTTCATTCAGACTTGCACCTGTGTACGGGAACTTGCCGTCAACATCGACATTTGCAAGAGCAGCTGTCTTCTTGGCCTCGGCAAGAGCCTTGTTCAGAGCAGAAACTGACTTGAATGACATGCCAAGAGACTTGATGATTGAGAAGTTGGACAGCATCATGCCACCGTAGCTCTTTGAGTTACCTGATTCACCCATGGCCGATTCCCATTCAATCACATAATCTCCTGCTGTCGGAATGGTGAAATCAAATGCGTATGATATGCTTCCGTTTTCCCAATTGCCGTAAGGAGCGTTATAATTCTGAATGGTGCCTGATGATACTCTGATTGTCGGAGTGAATACAGCAATAAGCGTACGGTCTGATTCCTGAATAGCAGGCAATGATGTCGTACCGTCCAGAGCGAATTTTGACTTCGGATAGAAATACAGGGAAATGGGCACTTCATAGCCGTCCCAGTTGGCACCGTCAAATGTGATGGTGTATGTGCCGGCAGCAAAACTGAGTTCATTGCCGTCCTGCGTGCCATAGTAAAGATGACCACCCTGCTTCTGACCTCTTGATGAAAGATAGAATCCGCAGTCAAGACCATTGCTCTTGTCAGGATTGGTATAATAGAGACGGTTTTTGGTACTCATCTTTGTGCCGTCACCGACCTTATATTTATCGGAACTGTTCCAGATTGAGAAGCCCATTGGAACACCTTCATTTGCGGTATTGGATCTCCAGTCTGTGGCAAATATCGGAGTAGCGTCAGGATTCTTGTCAAAATCACCGAATTCGTATTCCAGTGTGAATGGGTCTCCAAAGTTGGTGGAGGCATCTCTCAGATAGAAGAATTCGAACTTGTATGCACCCTTCAGAATCTGGGTCTTGTCAGCAGGACGCTGGAATACAAGATTGCCATCTTCATCACATGAAACTGAAGGCCATACTTCCTTGCCTGTTGGGCCAGTCATACGGCACCATGCTGCGTCTTCGGTCTGTTCTGTGGCATTCGGGTCAATAAGAACATTTCTTGACATCTTCATGGTCAGAGTACGGATTGAGCCGTCAAGACCGAATGAACCGTTTTCAAACTGCGGGCGCTGAAGCACTGGAGGTCTGTCCATCATTGAATATACATTGTCGAACACGTAGGGATTCAAAGTAGCCTTTTCGTTATAGAAATCAGGCACCTTCTTGCCGCCGTCAACCCATTCCTTGTCAAGAGCCTTGGGGAACACAGTCTTGTCAGTATATACAAGGCAAAGTTTGGGGTCATCAACAGGATTCTTGAAACTTACAAGCACTGTGTCATAGTAGTCAAAGGTTATAGGATCACCCTCTTCATCATTCTTTGTCCACATGTACATGTAACCGTCACCGTGATATTCTGCTGAATTGATAGGAATTTCATACCATGAAGCATCAGTGTCATCAATTACGTTGCCGGCATCGTCCTTTTCACCTGCATAGTAACCCAGTACCGTGAAATATTCACCGGGAAGTGCAATAGCGTCAATGTTGGTTGTTGCCTTCTCGGCAAATGCAAGATCCTTCAGGTTTGTCGGATAACCAAAGTCAACGCGTATCTTGTTGTTGTAGTATTCAACACCGCCAATCCATGACTTGGTCAGGGAAATGTTGTCAACCAGGAATTCTGTGCTGTCCGATGCAAATGACAGACGAACAAAGAACTTGTCAGGCTGCTGGATGTAATTCATTGAATCAATGCCTTCAATCTTCTCCTTAGGATACCATGTCCAGTCGTTTGCCCAATAATAAGCTTTGTTGTAAGGAATTTCCTGAACTGAGTCATTCAGATAATAGGTCATGAATGTGACCTTTTCCCAACCGCCTGTAAACTGGGTCTTCTTGTACTCAAAGCTGTTATAGGTTGTTGAATAGCCGTTTGATGAAGAGTTACCTGTATAGAACGGCTTTTCCGAATGGAAATAACCCTTCATTACGTCTGCGTAGAATGTTGGAGTAACATTCATGACTTCCGGGTCCTGATTGACCTTCAGGTACAGTGTCAGACGGTAAGATGAGTTCTCCTTAACAGGAATACCGCGGACAAAAAGATTACGACGATAATTTGCGGTTACGCCGCCGGTGTAGGAATTGTTACCCTCCAGATCCTGAATCTTGTGGTCTGAGTGATAACGGAAATAATAGTCACCTCCTGCAATTCCGAAATTCTTCATCAGTTCATCATTACGGACATTGTCCTGATCCTTGATGGTCCTGTACTCATCCAGACTGAATGAGCCGGCATCAACATCTTTCTGATTGTCTGTAGTCATTACACCGTTTTTCAGATAAATGACTGAGTCAGTTCTGGCAATAACGCCTTTGCTGATAATGTCACTGCCTATTGACGTGCCTGTTCCACCATTGTACTTATAATAGAACAAGGTGTCAATCTTGTCAATTGTGTCATTCTGGAACTTTGTCCAGTCAGACTCAAAGCCTTGGAAAAAGATTTCTTCGGCATCCCATTCAGTACGGGAAGGACCTTCCGGAACGGGTTCCTGAGCAAACAATGGAGCCGCCGCAAGAAGTCCTAAAGAAAACAAGTAGAAATACTTCATAAATTGTTGTTGGTTTTAGGTTAATATTAAAAAGGTGAATAATTCTCCTGAAAAATAATATTTACAAATATGTGAAAAGTTAAAGGATATTTTA
>JAGHSY010000014.1 GCA_018065615.1 Candidatus Colenecus caballi
TGGTTACCATAGAAGAGCCCCTTTATGTTGGCGGCAAGATACGCGCATATAATAAGGTGACGGCATACGCAAAGGAACTCTCTGAGACACAGCTGTCAGGCGAGGACCAGAAGATTATGGTCACGGTCGATGAGGCATACTGGCAGATTGTGTCAATAGCAAACAAACTGCGTCTGACAGAACAGTATGTGGAACTGCTCAGCAGGATGAATGACAACGTTGAAATCATGAAGAACGAAGGCGTTGCGACTGCATCGGACCAGCTTTCAGTCCGCGTCAAGCTGAATGAGGCTGAAATGAGCCGGATCAAGGCACAGAATGGGCTGGCGCTTTCAAAAATGCTGCTCTGCCAGCTGTGCGGGCTGGGAATTGATGCCGACATAATGCTCTCAGACGAACTGAATGAGACACTTGACATAATACCTGATACGGTCGTTTACACACAGGATGACATTTATGAGAACCGTACGGAACTGAAGAGTCTGCAGCTGGCGGTCAGCATGCTTGATGAGAAGGCAAAGATTGTCCGTGCCGATTTCCTGCCTACGGTGGCGCTCATGGGCAATTATCTGGTGACCAACCCGTCTGCGCTGAACGGAATAAAGAATGAATTCCATGGAATGTGGAATGTTGGTGTTGTTGCAAGAATTCCGGTGTTCCATTTCGGTGAAGGGCTTAACAAGTACCGCCGCGCCAAGTCCGATGTGCTTGTCACGCAGTATCAGCTTGAAGAGGCCCGCGGCAAGGTCTCGCTTCAGGTCAGCCAGTATGAGAAGAAGATTGCCGAGGCCGATTCCCGCCTGGAAATGGCCCTGCGTCAGAAGGAGAATGCCGAAGAGAACCTGCGCATTGCAAACATCGGATTCCAGGAAGGAGTTGTCGAGTCTTCAATTGTGCTGGCAGCACAGACCGCATGGCTGCAGGCGCATTCAGAAGAGATAGATGCGCGCATTGACCGTATTATGGCAACGGTATATCTGCGCCAGTCAGTCGGAATGTTGAAATAAGAAAAAGAAACAGATATGGACAACAGATCACAGAGATTGAACATTGTGCTTTCACTTGTGTGTTTCGCAATAGTGATAGCAGTTGTATGTATTGTCGGTATTGTAACTTCAAGGCATGAGGAACCTGAATTCGTTCAGGGACAGGCCGAGGCCAGCGAATACCGGGTTTCCAGCAAGGTTCCCGGCCGAATTGCAAGGATTCTGGTGCAGGAAGGCCAGCAGGTAAAGGCCGGTGACACCCTGGCCATTCTTGACACTCCTGACATTGACGCCAAACTGGCTCAGGCCGAGGCTGTACGCACAGCCGCAACCGCCCAGAACGCAAAGGCGCAGAAGGGCGCACGTGAGGAGCAGATTCAGGGTGCTTATGAATTGTGGCAGAAGGCCAAGGCAGGACTGGACATTTATGAAAAGTCCTACAGACGTGTGGAAAACCTGTTCCAGCAGGGTGTGGTAAGTGAACAGAAACGTGACGAGGCCAAGGCCCAGTACGATGCAGCCATCGCTACTGAAAAGGCTGCCAAATCACAGTATGACATGGCCGTTAACGGTGCTGAGAAGGAAGTCAGGGAAATGGCCGCCGCCCAGATGCATCAGGCCGAAGGTGTGGTTGCCGAAGTCAATGCCTATATTGAGGAAACGACTCTGCTGGCTACTCTTGACGGAGAGGTCAGTGAAATATTCCCCATGGTGGGCGAACTGGTCGGAACAGGTGCTCCGATCATGAACGTTGCGGTCATGGATGACATGTGGACAACATTCAATGTGCGTGAGGACCTGCTGACCGAAATGACCGTGGGCTCCGAATTCGAGGCATACGTACCGGCACTGGACCGCAATATACAGGTTAAGGTGACCTATATGCGTGACCTTGGTTCCTATGCCGCATGGAAGGCCACCAAGGTTAAGGGACAGTATGACCTGAAGACCTTTGAAGTCCGTGCCGTTCCCACGGAGAAGGTGGAGAACCTGCGTCCCGGCATGACTGTCCTGATCAGAAAGTAATCCGATGCTGAATAGGGAGAAGGGTGTTCTGGCAATAGCGTTCAGGGAGATAGGACGAATGATGTCCCGTCCCCTGTACGGACTGAGCATGATTCTTGCCCCGCTGTTCTGTTATGTCTTCTTCACAACTCTAATGAAGGAAGGCCTGCCTCAGGAACTTCCGGCAGGTGTTGTCGATGAGGACAATTCATCGGTCTCAAGAAACATTATCCGTAACCTGGATTCGTATCAGCAGACAGGAATAATAAGGCAGTATTCCAACTTCGCCGAGGCCAGGAATGCCATGCAGAAAGGTGAAATTTACGGATTCTTCTACATTCCGCGCGGGCTGGAACATGATGCAAGCAGTTCCCAACAGCCTACAATATCCATATACACCAATTCGACATATCTGATTCCGTCATCACTGCTTTACCGTGACATGAAGACCATGGCCATCATGGCGGCGGCCGGGGTGGGGCGTCAGGTGCTGTTTGCGCGCGGCGCCAATATGGATCAGGCCATGGGATTCCTGCAGCCAATCCAGATGGACATGCATGCCCTTGGCAACCCGTATCTGAACTATTCGGTGTATCTGTCAAATACCATGCTTCCGGCTGTACTGGTGCTCATGGTCCTTATGATAACCTGTTTTTCAATCCATACCGAACTCAAGGATGAAACGTCAAAGGAGTGGATGGACATGGCCGGCGGAAACGTACTCAAGGCCGTGAGCGGAAAACTGCTCCCGCAGACACTGCTGTTCATACTTATGGCGGCCATATATCTGGTCATTCTGTACGGAATTCTTGATTTCCCGCATGAGAACGGATTCTGGCCCATGCTGCTGGCTTCCGTCATGCTTATACTTGCATCACAGGGCTTTGCCGTCTTCATAGCATCGGCCATCCCATCGCTGCGCTGGTCACTTAGCCTGTGCACTTTGTGGGGCGTGCTGTCAATACCCATAAGCGGATTCTCATTCCCGGTCATGGGCATGCCAGTCGCACTGCAGGCCCTGTCATATCTGTTCCCGCTCAGATACTACTTTCTGATTTATGTGGATCAGGCATTGAACGGAATCCCGATGTTCTATTCTGCGTGGTTCTATGTGGCTTTAATGCTATTCATGCTCATGCCGCTCATAGATATCTGGATGCTGAAGAAGACAGCTTATAAATACACTTATCTGGAATAAGGAATATGTGGCTTAAACATCTGCTTACGGTTTGTGGCGAGGAACTGAAAAAGACGGTGTCCGATACCGGTGTGCTGGTATTCTTTCTAGTCGTGCCCCTTCTTTATCCATTGCTGTACGCCTATCTGTACGGTCAGGAAGTGGTGCATGAGGTTCCTGTCGTAGCCGTTGACGACTGCCGCAGCGCGCTCAGCCGCGAGTTCCTGAGAAAGTCCGATGCCACACCGGACCTGAAGATCATATCGTACTGCAGTGACATGGAAGAGGCCCGCGACCTTATGCACCGCCATAAGGCATACGGACTGATACAGATTCCTTCCGAGTTCCAGAAGACCATAGAGGACGGACATCAGGCTACCGTCAATCTTTACTGTGACATGAGCGGACTGCTGTATTACAAGGCTCTGCTCAGTGGCTGTACAATGGTGTCGCTTGACATGAACAAGGACATTCAGATACAGCGTCTGGCCGGACTGTCGGACCGTGAGCTTGAGGTCCAGACCATGCCCATTGAGAATGAGTATGTCACCATGTTCAATCCGGCAAACGGATTCCAGGGCTTCCTTATACCTGCTGTACTCATTCTTGTGCTGCAGCAGACAATGGTCCTTGGCGTGAGCATGATTGCCGGAACGGAATATGAGAAACGCCGCAAGGGGAAGCTGGTGCTTGGCGGTGAATATACTAACCCCATAGTGGTACTTGGCGGTAAGGCAATGGCCTATCTGCTCATATATGCGCTTGTGTCAGCTTACGTGCTCTGCATTGTTCCGGAACTGTTCCACATGCCCCAGCTGTGGCATGGCACCACACTGTTTGCCTTTATGGTCCCGTTCCTGCTGTCATGTGTGTTCTTCTCAATGACACTGTCATTCTTTGTCAAGGACAGGGAGTCATGCTTCCTGCTGTTCGTGTTCGTTTCAGTGCCTCTCATATTCATGTCAGGCATATCCTGGCCTACATCGAACATGCCTGCAGTATGGCGCTATCTGGCTCAGATATTCCCCTCAACGCATGCCGTCAACGGATTCTGCCGCATCAACACATCGGGCGCACTGATCGGTGACGTGCTTCCGGAATTCAGGAAACTGTGGATTCTGTCAGGCGTGTATTTCATGACGGCACTGCTCAATTACATAAAGCACTACCGTTCCAACAGGGCACCGGAACTGATAGAGAAGCTGAAGGCCGAACGCAGAATGCTGCGTGCCAAAGTCAGGGAACGTCTTACCCGTTGATCTGCGAATATTTGCCAATGAAAGAGTCTGCATAAGTTGCCGATACCGGAATGCGTGGAGCAGCCGCATATTCCAGTTCCGCAAAGATGCCGTCCGATGTGCGCTGAATGGCGCGGACTTTCTTGAGATTGACATAATATGAGCGGTGGCATCGTGCCAGGTTGTTGGCCGTGCAGATTTCTTCAATTGCCTTCATGGAGTTCCTGAGCGGGAACTTTACCAGCCGGTCAACGTTCAGGTAGCATATGTTCACGTAGTTGTCTGCGGCCTCTATGTACAGCAGAGTGCTTGCCGTCACAGCCAGCTTCAGGCTGTTCTTGTCGTCAAGGAAAGGAATGGTGCTGCCTTCACGTCCAATCTGCCCGGTTGCATATTTGTCAATCTTTTCCATGTATTCTGCAATGCGTCCGTTCTTGTCATGAACCTCGGACATGAGACCTGCAATTATATAGGGGAATACAAGAATAGAGCATGTTATCAGGAACATTGTGGGCAGCAGGTCCACATACAGCGATGTACGCTTGTCCATAAGCCATACAAACAGTGTGCAGAACATGGCTATTGCAACGCCTTCTGTGAATTCCCAGATGAAGAACTGGTTGTAGTTGAGCTGGAGCCTGTCTCTGACAAGAAGCATGGTCATTCTGCTGAACAGTGCGCATACCAGTTCTATTGACGCCATAATGGCGGCTCTGAATGCCAGCTGCCCCATATCCACTCCCATAAGTATGTCAATGTGAAATGGCTTGAATCCTATCAGAAAGAAGAATGCGTAGATGGGAATGACTATTATGTATAACAGCTGTATTCCTGTGGTGAAGTATGAATCCGGAAGTTTTTTCATTGCAGGTTTATTGAGACACTCTGCAAATATAGGGACTAAATCCGTCCCAACATGCATGTGGCGAATTAATTTTCATTTTAATTTTACCCCGTATTCTTGTGTTTTACCCCTAAATATGCGGTTATGTCACTTGAAACCCGCATATATCCCTTTAATTTTCACCCAATTTATTTACATCTTATCTTTGCGGTGAAATTTGAATGTGATATGACAGTTTTCTGTTCCTCTTTAAGCAATTTTCTTGGAAATGACAAGAACGTGGCTCCCATTGACGGACGTTGGGTTGAGACATCGCCCAGACAGTTTGAGGAACTTGTCCGTTCCCTTGCGTACGGTCTGATGGTCAAGGATTACCGTAGTGGCGGCGCCATTGCCTTTTCTGACTGTACAGAAGAAATGAAGCCGTTTCTTTCAACAGCTTGCATGCTGTCACATCTTGAAGCCCGCTTTTCCCCTGCCGATGACTGTCTTGCTGAACTTTCAGCCAATGACATATCCTACCTGATGACCATTGGCAGTACATGGTCCAGAAAGTACAAGGCTGCTGTTGACCGCACAATAGCCAGAATGGTATTGGGCTAATTCATTTCATGATAGAACTGCCTTTCAAAGCTCATTTCCGGATGGAATATTGAAATGAATTCCCCAAGCAGGAGTTCCGGATGGAATGATGTCATTTCAAAGTAAGGTACCTTATATACATCACATACCCATATTTTCCTTTCTTTGAAGGCCTTGAATTCAGAATATGACCTGAAATCCGATTCCAGAAGTTCATATGTGAGTTCTGATGCAGTGCTGTTTTTAAGCAGCCAGATGTCACTGTCCTGAGCCTTTTCAAAAACAGTTTCAAATGACAGGGGTGCGGAACCGCTTCTGTCGTTGTCGTTGAATGCGTAATTGGCTCCGGCATCGGAAATCATTCTGCTGATGGTACTTGTTCCACCTGCTACATACCATGCTGACCCGCTTTTCGTGTCCAGCATGACTTTTGGCCTATCGCTTGTTCTTGCAGCAGTATCCTTCAGACTGAGATACTGTTCCGCTATGCTGTTGAACAGAATGTCAGCCTTGCCTGCCACCCCGAACAGACGTCCGTAAAAACGCATCCATTCCGCACGTCCAAGCGGTGACGTTTCCATGTAGTCGGCACATTCTATCAGCGGAATGCCCATCTTTTCAAGCTGTCCGTACCCTGTTTCCTCAAACGGGTTGACCAGTATTGCATCGGGCTTCAGTGCCATGATCTTTTCAATGTTGGGATACATGCTGTTGCCGCAGTCCGCAATCCTGCCGTCTGCAACCATTGCGCATATTGTGCTGTCCATAATGTATTCCGATTCACATACTCCGGCAATGCATTCCTGCAGGTCAAGTTCGACCATAAGCCGTGCAATGCTGTTGGGCATGACAATGACATGACTGTACGTCTTTTCCAGACTGTAGGAATTGAGTATGCTGCCTTCTTTCCATGGATTTTCCAGGACTGCTTGGCTGTCATCCAGATACAGGTGGTCTGCGTATTTCGTGATACCTCCTTCCGGCATTTGGGAAATGCCGTTGCAGGCAGTCAGGAACAGCGTGATGGCAATAAGAACCTTATTGTTCATAGGCGTGCAGGTTGAATATTGATGTTATTTCCGTTGATTCTTCACCGGTCAGGTCATTGTATCCGATGACTCCGGTCTGGACCCTGATGAAGTCAATATGGTCAAGCCCTGCCGGCGTGCCGTCCGAACACACGGCCCAGGAAATGTCGAACCGGCTTCCTTCGCTTCCGTTCTTAAGGTTGTCAGCATATCCCCAGCCAAAGGCGGACATTATCCAGGTGCCGTTGCTGTATTCCATATTGTCAGGCAACAGAGTGGCGCAGAAGGTGCAGCTGTCCTCATCATACCACAGGGGATAGTAGGACTGGCTGTGGAAAATGTTTTTTCTGATTGATCCGTTTCTTCCGTCTCCTGCAGTCCATGGAATGTCACCGTCATTGTCGGTGTATGTCATTTCATACTCCATGACTGAATTTGCGTATTCCGATCCGGCAATCTGATACCATTCGTCATCCGGCAGGCCGTTCCGGTTGGCATCGGCGCTTACCCAGACCACTCCTGGTTCAGCGGAACCTGTTATTGCGTTGCCGTCTATTTCAAAGTCCATGCCGTCCAGATTTGCCACAGCCGTGTCAAAGGCCGCAGTAAGGTATCCTCCAAAGCCGCCAAGTGAAACCATTCCGTTCCCGCGCAGCAGTGCAAGGCATTTTGCGGCCATGGTGCTGTCGTTGTCTCCAGGCTCATACTGCGGCATGACGTTGATGAACTGGCCGGGCGCCGGCCTGTATTCGAAGACCTTTGCAACATGTCCTTTCAGCGCGGCCTGGCTGTCTTCATCGGGCCTGACCTGAGAATCGTAGAACTGTATGGTGTTGGGATTGATTCCTATTCCCTGAATCCTGTATTCCAGACGTCCGTCACTGCTGAAACACATTACGCTTCCGGGGGTGACGTAATCGGCTGCATCACAGACGTAGATTCTGCCGGTTTCCGCATCGGCCTTTATTCCGTACGGACGTTCAACTCCGGTTCCGTCCTTGATGAAACTGTCATCGACAATCAGTCCGGTGGCGGTTTCCATAACCATTATGTCAGTGCTGCCATATTCGTAAAGCCATGCATAGCTGCCGGCAATGTCCATGTTCAGGGCCTGTATGTCATATGTGTCTGTAAGCAGGTCCGATGAGGCGTCAATCCTGTGAAGCCGGCAGTCGTAGTCCATTATGTCATAGTCAAAGCGGCCTCTTGATATTACGAAGACGCTGGTCCCGTCCGTGCAGATGCGTCCGGGGTTGGGGCGGACGGCAATGCGCGTCTTTTCAGTGAACGTGTCCAGACTTATGACCGATACGGTGCTGTCAGGGCAGTCAGGGTCAAGTCCGCCGGAGTTCGATACATACAGTTTGCCGGCTGTGCAGCATATCCCGTCGGGGTTACGGCCAACTTGGACTGTTCCGGTAATTGCCATCGAGGCAGTGTCAATGCGTGCCACGGTGCCGTCAAAGCAGCATACATATATATCGGGTCCGTATGCGGCAAGTGCCCGCGGCTGGGCGTCCGGCATTTTTATCTGGGACAGTGAACGGCAGGTTGCGGGGTCAACAATCTCGACTGTACCTGATTCGGAAACGGCTATGTACAGGCGGCCTCCGTACATTATCATGCCGTTGGCTGTGTCGCCAAGCCTGCGTCCGTTTGCCTTTTCAAAGCAGTCGTATGACGTACCCTGTCTGTTCTGCCAGCTTTCAGTCCGGCCGGTGCTGAAGTCATGCCATGCCAGTGTGCTGCTGTTCTGGTTGAACAGGCCTTCAGAGAGTATGAACATGCCGGTGTGCGTGGTGTCAGTGGCATCTGTCCTGACGGAAATCAGTTCGGGTTCCGGGTCACATGCCAAAACAAGCAGCACAAATGGAATCAGGCAGGTCTTTTTCATTACAGGTCAAGAGTTAAGGTGACACGCAGCTGCCTTCCCGGCATGGGGTAGTTGCGTACAAGTTCATAACGGCTGTCGGTCATGTTTACACACTCGGCTTTCAGGCACATGTCACACTGCTCCATGTGAATGTCTTTCCAGAGCGAACAGCCGGCTTCATAATATGACGGCATGGCGTATTCGGGGCCGTTGTAGCTGTTGCAGTAATACTTGCCGCTGTAAATGAGGTTGCAGCTGGCATTGAGATAAGGCGTTTCTATGAAGACAACTCCCGATGCCGAATGTCTGGGGGTGTAAGGCAACTGGTGATTCCAGGTGGCGCTTGATGCATCGGACTTGTCCATGGCGCGCTGGTATGTGTATGATGCGGTCAGTCCCGTCCTGACGCTAGCGCACTGACAGGCAGTTTCCAGCCCTGTTTCCAGACCGTGGGTGGTTACACGTCCAACGTTCTTCATCATCCATACGGCCGTGTTCTTGCCCGGAACGGCCAGAATGCGGTCACGCACGCAGCTGTTGAATGCATCGGCATAGATTGAAACGGACATGCCTGCTGCCTGTTTCTCAAGAACGATGCCGCCCGATGTGACCGATGCCTGTTCGGGCTTCAGGTCGCGGCGGCCTACCTGCTCGAAGTACAGGTCGTTGAAGGTGGGCAGACGGTATGTGTTTTCATACGATGCCCTTACGTGCAGGCCCAATGCCGGCCAGATGAGCCAGTTGGCTCCTATGACGGGTGACAGATGGCTGAAATTCCGGGCAGCGGTGTTCAGCCTTGTATCTTCTTTTGTGGCGACGTGGTTCAGACGGCCTGTCAGTACCAGTCTTTCCGATGCGTATTTCAGGGCAATTGAACTGTTCAGCGTTCCGCGGGTGGGGCGGACCATTACTCCGTCAAGTTCTGACAGGCGGCCGTCTTCAGCGACCGATGCGCTGAGCCGGCCTGTTATGCGGTACATGAGTACTGCAGACAGATAAAGTTCCTGTTCGGTGTAGCGGTTGTCCGTCACTCCGGAAATGCTGTTCACGCTTGGATTCAGATAACGTGTCCGGGCAACATCGTATTTGGCGCAGATCTGCATTGTCATGCGCTGTGACAGGTCCGTGCGCAGAGTTGACTGTATGAATCCGTTCCTGTTCCAGAGCCTTTCATTTGCCGCATTCTCATTGTACAGAATGTTTGCCGGCAGTCCCTGCTGTGACTGGAACCAGTAGGCGCGCACTGTAAGGTCCGATGCTCCAAGACTGCTGAACAGGGCCGCTTCAGCCCTCAGTCTGGCAATGTCGGAATTCTTCCGTGACAGCGTTGTGGAACTGCTGCCGTTGTCCTGAACGTAGGGGTAGTCACCATCGGACTGAAGCCATTCCACTCCGGCTGTGGCAACGGAATTCCTTCCGGCACGGAAATCTGTTTCAGCCTGTGCGTTCAGTGTGCCGAAACTGCCGGCAAGCAGTCTTGCACTGCCTTTGAACTTTTCTCCGTCAAGTTCAGGACGGTGTCCGCTGACATTTATTGTTGCAGCCTGTGCCGCCATGGCGGCTGTCTGCAGCATTTCATTGTCCGGCCCGCTTACAAGCCGCACCGATTCCGTCTGGCCTGCCGAGAAACGCCCCAGGTCAGTCTGGCCGGTCTGGTTGTCGGTTATTATGACGCCGTCATAGGCGACGGCAGTATGGCTTGCGCCAAGTCCGCGTACCGATACGGTTTTCAGTCCTCCAATTCCGCCGTAGTCCTTGACGGTGGCGCCGCTGAAATACTTCATGACGTCCGATACCTGAAGCGCTCCGGTTGCCTGCAGCAGTCTTTCATCGGCCTTCTTCTCATTGCTGACCGATCCCGCTCCGTACGTGCGTTCAGCGTTTATATGTACTTCCTGTATGTCTTCAGTGCGCAGCGTGTCCTGCGCCTTCACGGGAAGGCACAGGAGCACGGCGGTTGAAAGACATACTGCAATTCTCATCTTATTTGCGGACTTTCAGCTGGTCAAGACAGAAGTAGGAAGGCGTATTCATGCCCCATTGTCCTGTGTCCGATGATGAGAGCGTGAATACTATTGATGTTACCGGACCTAATGGAGAAAGGTCAACCTTCTGCCAGTCGCTGACAATCTTTGTCCCGTCGGCAAGCAGAAAATCCACATGTCCGGTCTTGGCAGTGCCGTTGTAGCCGGTAACTGTAAGTCTGAACCAGTCTTTGTCTGTGAACTTCTTTGAATAGTCATCTCCGTTCAGCATTGACAGGAAAGCATATGTTGAGTTTGTTACATAGCATTCAACGGCTTCATATGCCATGCTGTCCCTGAATGAGATTTCTGTCGGGGTGGTGTTGAATTCGCCGGCGTTGGCAATAAGGTATGTGTCACCCTTCACGCCTTTGGCCGTGATTCCGGAAAGGTTTGTGTAGTATGCAGTTGAGTCATCTGTACAGTTGGTATAGGTGAATCCTTCACCGAACCCCCAGTCGTTGAATGAATGTGAAATGACAAACGGCTCAAGAATGATGTCCTGGACATAATAGTATCCGACCATTTTGGAGTTGTCTTTACCCAGATAGAAGGTTTCCGCACCGCTCAGCAGTCCGTTGGCATCAAGTGTGAAATACTTGGCATCTTCAACTTCAATCTCATTCTTTTCACAAGAAGCAAGTCCGATGAGGACTGCAAGAACAGCAAATCTGAGTTTTTCCATTGTTGTTATAAAAATATAAAGTTACTGAACCCCGGCAGCAGCCGGAACAACAACGGGTGTTAAAAAAACGGGCAGAATGCTTTGATGCAAGGCCTGAAATTCCTTCCTCGAGAATTGTTTCGGCAAAAACCATGTCTTGCAGGTCTTCTGACTTGCTCTTTCTGTCCGGCCTTCCCACCTAAAAAAGAGGCAGTGACCAGTGAATGGACAGATTCTTATAGAGCTTACAGCAGCGGGACTGTTCAGGACTTTCACCTGATTCCCTTTTGATCCTATCCCCTGGGCGGGGGCATCGGAACAAGACGCTGCAAAATTACTCAACTTTTGGAAAAGGACATTAATTTTGCATATCATTATTTTGAACATGTCTGAAGAAGTAAATCTGGTAAAGGACCTTGCGCTGATTCTGATTTCAGCCGGTGTGTTCACCATCATATCAAAGGCACTGAAACAGCCCCTTATTTTAGGCTATATTGTTGCCGGTTTTCTTGTAGGCCCCCACATGGGCCTGTTCCCGACAGTAACCAGTACTGAAACGGTAAGCCAGTGGTCCGATATAGGTATCATATTCCTGCTGTTTGCCCTTGGTCTTGAATTCAGCTTCAAGAAACTGCTCAAGGTGGGCGGGAGTGCCCTGATTACGGCCATGACCCAGTGCGTGGGCATGTTCATAATAGGTTTCGTGGTGGGTGAAGCCATGGGGTGGAGCAATATGGAGTCAATATTCCTGGGTGGCATGCTGTCCATGTCATCGACCACAATAATCATCAAGGCCTATGACGAACTGGGCATGAAGGACAAACCGTTTGCTCCGCTGGTGTTCGGCGCGCTTGTGTTTGAGGATCTGATAGCTGTGGTCCTTATGGTGCTGCTGTCAACTATGGCCGTATCAAACCGCTTTGCCGGCGGCGAGATGCTTTTCGGACTTGGCAAACTGGTGTTCTTCCTTATACTGTGGTTCCTGGTTGGCATATACCTTATTCCTACGCTGCTCAAGAAGGCGCGCAAATATCTTAATGATGAGATTCTGCTGCTGGTCAGCCTGGGCCTGTGTTTCGTAATGGTCTCCCTGGCCGAACTTGCCGGCTTTTCGGCAGCTCTTGGCGCTTTTGTCATGGGCTCCATCCTGGCCGAGACGCTGGAAAGCGAACATATAATGCATCTTGTCAAGGGCATAAAGGACCTGTTCGGAGCAATCTTCTTCGTGTCTGTGGGCATGATGGTCGATCCGCAGGTCATAGGGCAGTACTGGGGCTCCATCCTCATTCTGACCATAACAGTCATGGCAGGTATCCTGTTCTTCTCCACATCGGGCGCCATCCTGGCAGGTCAGGGACTGGACAATGCCGTGCATGCCGGTTTCAGTCTGGCGCAGCTTGGCGAATTCTCATTCATCATTGCAGGTCTTGGGTGTTCACTTGGCGTTATGCGGGATTTCATTTATCCAATCATCATTACAGTGTCAGTGATAACGACTTTCACCACACCTTATATGATAAAGCTGGGAACACCGGCTTATGAGTGGCTGGACAGGAAACTTCCTAAGGGATTCGTAGCTAAAATCAATTCCTTCAGTTCACAGGGCAGCAGCAATTCGGCCGCCGCTCAAAATGAATGGAAAAGACTGATTAAGGATCTGGCCATAAGGATGCTTCTTTACGGAGTGGTGCTGGTCGCTCTTAACATTGGTTCGCACATGTTTCTGGACAGGCTGATAGAG
Organism: Candidatus Colenecus caballi; assembly: GCA_018065615.1. Lineage (GTDB taxonomy): Bacteria > Bacteroidota > Bacteroidia > Bacteroidales > Bacteroidaceae > Colenecus > Colenecus caballi. Next base: position 13,163 of record JAGHSY010000014.1, read on the forward strand.
ACACATCTTGACGGGCTTTCCTCTTTCCTTAGAAGTCTGATAAGCGTTGTCGTGACATTGGCGGTCATGTCTCCGTTCCTTGTCGGTTTTGCCATATCGGGCAGCCAGATTTCAAAGTCATCACTGAAACTCATCAAGGAAAGACAGTCTAACGTCTGGCCTGTCATTTCACTGGCCCTGCTCAGAATTCTCATAGCCATGGGATTTGTAATCAGTGTCATAGCCAGTCACTTTGACCTTTCATTCTGGGCTCTGCTGCTCATTCTGGTGGCAGGTGTATGCTTCTTCTTCATAGGCCGCCGTTCAATCAGCAGATTCACTGTCGTTGAGGACCGTTTCATGGCCAACCTGAATGAGAAGGAACAGCGTCAGCGCAGCCTTTCACCCGTAACGTCATCGGTATCGGACAAGATGGCAAAGTTCGATGTAAAGACCGATATGTTCGATATATCACCTGATTCGGTTTTTGTGGGCAAACCACTGCGCGAACTGCCGTTCCGCCACAAGTCCGGTGTGAACATTGTCAAGATAATGCGCGGCAGCCGCAGCATCATTGTGCCGTCTGGAGATGAAGTGATATACCCGTTTGACAGACTTCTGGCTGTGGGTACGACAGAGCAGCTGGCCGAATTCCGTTCGGATATGGCATCAAGCATCCATGTGTCTGAAGATTCGGGTGAATTTGAACTGGAATCCCTTACACTGACCCCTGAATCATGGCTTACCGGCAAGACGCTGCGTGAGACGGACATGCGCAAGTCCGGCTGTATGGTCATAAGTGTGATGAGCAACGGACAGGTCATAACGAATCCCAAGCCGGAGTATCAGTTCAAAGCGGGTGATACGGTCTGGCTGGCCGGCGAGAAATCGGCCTGCGAATGGTGGAACTGAAAAAAGTTGCCCACCTTACGAGTGAGTCGTGAGGTGGGCAACTTTCATATATTCCATCACTTCATCTTTATCCAGGCACCCAGGTCCTTCCAGGTGGGTTTCTTGCCGTGCATGAACACGCCGACCCTGAATATTCTTGAGGCAACCCATGTCATAGCCAGGAATGACAGGTACAGTACTGCCAGCGAAACGGCAACTTCCCATGTCGGAACCCCGAACGGAATGCGTGCCATCATTACGACAGGCGATGTGAACGGAATGATGGAGCACCAGAACACGAGTCCTGAATTGGGGTCGTTCATTATGTTCATCATGACAATGATAGCCAGTACAATGGGCATCATGATGATTGTGTTGAACTGTGACGCATCCTGTGGAGTATCGACAGCCGATCCTATGGCTGCGTACATGGAAGCATAGAACAGGAAACCGCCGACAATGAACAGGAAGAGTTCCAGGAAAAGCCCGGATACGAATTTTACGTTGGTCACCATGCCGATTATTGCGCCCAATTCGGCGCTGGAGGCTGCAACGGCCGAGTCTGCACCGAACAGCAGCGGCATTACGAACATGCTGGCACCGATTACCAGAACGGCCCAGATGACAATCTGCAGTGCGGCAACCAGGGCAATGCCCAGAATCTTGCCCATCATGAGTTCAAACGGAGTGCATGAGGTGACCATGACGTCCAGCACGCGTGTCTGCTTTTCATCAATTACGGACTGCAGGACCTGCTGGCCATAGACAATCAGTATGAAATAGAGCATCATGCCAAGTATAAGTCCGAATATCCATGAGACTACAGACGATGTCTCTTCCATTGACCCTTCATCATCGGACTGCGGCGTGTTCTTGAGTGTCTGGATTCCCACACGCACGTTTGCATCGGCCAGAATCTGATCCATGTTCTCTATGTTGTAACGGCTCAGTCTGGCTGTGCGGATAATGTTCTGGATCTGGTTCTGGATTGATTCCTCAATGGTGATTGATGATGCGTCATTGAGAATGAGCTGCATGTCTGACGGGTTGTCAACAATGTCCTTTCCAATGACAAGCACGCCGAATGCCTTGTCTGAGTCATTGAATTGTGAACGGGCCTGGCTCAGGGTGGTTCCGGGCGCAAGAAGCTGGAATTCAATTGTCTCTCCCGATACCAGGGCTTTGCCCACGAACTGGGCGTCAGTGTCATCGACAACGGCAATCTTCTTTGTATCGGACTTTCCAAGTACCATCATGAGTGACGGGGCCGCCATGAGTGCTATCATGAGCAGCGGTGTCAGAAGGGTGGTAATGATGAACGATTTCTTGCGTGCGCGTTCAGTAAATTCACGCTGTACTATTAATCCTATTCTGTTCATGGCCTGAGTGTTTAAAGTGTACCGCCTACGGCACGGATGAAAATGTCGTTCATGCTTGGAATAATCTCCTGGAAGGAACGCAGCATGACGCTGTCGTTCAGCGCTCCAATGACAGGACGGACATCAGCGTTGTCTGCAATGTGGATCTTCTGCTGCGTGTAGCCGCCAATAAGACCTTCCGCCTGCCCGATGAGTGTGGCCTTGCCGTTTATTGCATTTATGAAGTCCGATGTCTGACCGCTGTAGACAACCATGAAGGTGTTGCCTCCGGCCTTGCGGCGGATTTCCTCAACAGGTCCGGACAGAATGTTCTGAGACTTGTTTATCAGTGTGATGTCATCACATATTTCCTCGACGGATTCCATGTTGTGGGTCGAGAAGATGACGGTGGCGCCGCGGTCGCGCAGTCCCAGAATCTCATTCTTGAGCAGATCCTGGTTGATGGGGTCGAAACCGGAGAACGGCTCGTCAAAGATGAGCAGTTTGGGTTCGTGGACAACGGTTGCAATGAACTGGACCTTCTGGGCCATACCCTTTGAAAGGTCCTCGACCTTCTTCTCCCACCAGTCTTCAATGTTCAGACGTGAGAACCATTCGTGCAGGCGTGCGGTGGCATCGGACTTGGACATGCCGCGCAGACGGGCAAAGAAGACGGCCTGTTCGCCCACTTTCATCTTCTTGTACAGGCCGCGTTCTTCAGGCATGTAGCCAATCTGGTAAATGTCATCGGCCGTTATGGGACGGCCTTCGAAAAGCACGTTGCCGCAGTCGGGAATGGTCATGCGGTTTACCACGCGTATGAGTGTGGTCTTGCCGGCTCCGTTCGGTCCCAGAAGACCGTATATCGAGCCGCGCGGAATCTCTATTGAGACATCGTCAAGGGCCTTGTGTCCCGTATATGTCTTTGAGACGTGTTCGATTTTCAGTATTGAATCCATGTGTTTTAAGAATATTTTGTGTTTTAGACGCAAACTTGGTCCGGTTTATTTCTTCCTGCCGGCAAAAACTTTGTCAAAAATGAATTGGGCAATCAGCTTTTCTCCCTCTTCATTGGGGTGTATGGTGTCAGGGAAATACTGTCTCTTGCCCTGGAACGGGGTGTTCAGGTCAATAATGGGCAGATTCTCTTCCTGTGCAACCTCTTTAATATAAGGTATTATACCGTTGCTTATGACGCTGTCATTGATGCTCCAGGCATGTCCCATTGCGGGCACAGGCAGACATATCCAAATCTCCGGGTCCGACGGCAACGCACGCAGAGTGGCAATCATGGCCTTCATGTCGGACTTGAAATGGGCCTGTTCCTTCCAGTTGAATGGCTTGCTGTCATTTGTTCCCAGTTTTATGGTGATGATCTGCGGATTGAACTCCAGAGCGTCACGGTACAGCTGTTCGTTGACGTAAGGCATGTCTGTGCCGCTCATGGCCGTAACACCGCATACGCCAAAGTTGCGGACGTCATACTTTTCACCAAGCATTGATGAAAGCACGCCGGGGTAGGCGTCATGTTCGCGGTCCATTATACCATGACCGTATGTTATGCTGTCACCAAGGCATGCTACACGTACGGGTTCACTCTTGCAGGCTGACAGTATCAGCGCCATGACTGATACTAGAATAATCTGATACTTTTTCATAAGGCTTTCATCTGATGGCGGATACTTTCCGCGTGTATTGTTTCAAAAATTGTTCTGATGCATTTTTCAGAAATGCCGTATGCCGTTCCTTTGGCCACCATGTCATCGGCAAGGGACTTGTAGCGTTCGGGCTGCAGGATGGCCAGGTTCTGAAGGTGCTTGTAGTCACCTATCTGACGGGATATGTCAAAGCGTCTGGCCAGCAGGCTGACAAGTTCGTCATCAATGGAGTCAAGCTGCTGACGGTAAGGTCTCAGGTTGTCGGCATCGGAATTCGTAGGCTCACGGTGGTGCACCAGGCTGCGGGTCAGTTCCTTAAACTGGTCAGGGGTGAGCTGCTGTCTGCTGTCACTCAGGGCACATTCGGGGGTGGGGTGCACTTCAATGAACAGACCGTCAGCCTTCATGTCAAGCGCCATCTGGGCCAATGGGGCTACCAGCTCACGGCGTCCGGCCATGTGGCTTGGGTCACACAGAATCTGCAGGCCGGGAATGCGGCGGCGCAGTTCTATGGGGACCTCCCCCTGCGGTGAACACCGATAAGTGCGTTCGTTGTATGAACTGAATCCGCGGTGGATAGCCGCAATGCGTTTAAGGCCGGCCAGACTAAGACGCTCAACTGCTCCTATCCACAGGTCGATGTCTGTGGTCATCGGGTTCTTGACCATGACGGGAGTGTCTGTACCTTTAAGGCAGTCTGCTATTTCCTGAACGGCAAAGGGGCTGGTAGCGGTGCGGGCACCTATCCACAATATGTCAATGCCGGCTTTCAGGGCAGCCTCGACATGGTGTGCGCAGGCGACTTCAGTGGTCAGACACATTCCGGTCTCCGCTTTGGCGGCTTTCATCCATTCAAGACCAATCTCTCCGGGGCCTTCAAAACAGCCGGGGCGTGTGCGCGGCTTCCAGATTCCGGCACGCAGAATGCCGACACCAAGTTCTTTTAGCCGGCGTGCGCAGGAAAGCATCTGTTTCTCACTTTCAGCGCTGCAGGGACCGGCTATCATTACCGGCCTGGATTCAAATATGGGTCTTATTTCATTCATCGGCAATTGTAATTGTTCCGTCTTTCATGACCAGCCGGCCTTCTGCAGTCAGTTCATGCAGGACAGCGTCAATTCTGGTCTTGTCAAAAGGAATGCTGTAGATGTTTGTGGAACCGGTTTTGAGAATCTCCAAAACTGATTCCATTATGGCATTGTGCTCACCCCTGGTCATGCCGTTTCCCGTCTTTTCCTGACACAGGTCACAGTGGAGACAGGGCTTTTTCTGCCTTTCACCGAAATAGTCCAGCAGAATGGCGCTGCGGCAGCCAGTGGTGCGTGTCACATAACCGGTCATTGCACCTATTCTCTGTTTGAATTCCTCAAGCCGGCTGCGGTAAATCTCCGGGTCAAAGAACAGCCGGTCACTTTCAACGCGTTCACGTTTCCATGTGATTACAGGAGTCCGACGTTCAGGTACATATCGGACTACTCCCTGTCTTTGAAGTCCGATGAGCGTGTCGTAAAGGGTCTTGCGGTCAGTGCCAGCCCGGGATGCAATGAGATGTTCGTCAATGAAGGCGTAGTCAGTGAAAATTCCGCTGTACAGACGCAGAATGGTGTTCATTATCTGTTCTGTAAGAGCATCCTGATGAATCAGATACAGTTCGTCACGTCCTGCCGTGAAATGCAGTTTTGCAGAATATTCCATTTCATCAACGTACTCTATGTATCCCATGCGGGTCAGTATGCGCAGGGCACTGTCAGTCGGGATAACGGGCAGAGAATAGTGCCGGCAGAATTCGCCAAGTGAGAACGCATAGGAGCAGCCGCGTCCGTCACCTACGGCCATTTCATGCCAGTAGGCCAGCTTCTCATAGACTGAGCGTATGAAATCCTCTTTCGGGAAAGTGTCTGTGATGCGTTTGCTTACGGTGCGCTTGTCACCTGGGGAGTGCAGCAGAACGGCGTATGAACGGTTTCCGTCACGTCCGGCGCGTCCTGCCTCCTGGAAATATGCCTCAATCGAACTGGGAATGTCCATGTGTATGACCGTGCGGACATCGGGCTTGTCAATGCCCATTCCGAATGCGTTCGTGGCAACTACTATGCGGTACCTGTCTTCTGTCCATGCGCGCTGGCGTTCGTCCTTGACAATGGGGTCCAGCCCGGCATGGTAGAATGTGGCGGGAATGCCTTCAGCGTTGAGAAAATCGGCAATCTCCTTGGTTCCCATGCGGTTACGGACATAGACAATGCCTGAACCGGGGACACATTCAAGAATATGCTTCAGTTCCATGAGCTTGTTCTCTGTGTTACGGACAACGTATGACAGGTTGTCGCGGTAGAAGCTCATTCTTATGACGTTCTTTTCCTTGAACCCCAGTTTGTCCTGGATGTCTTCCGTGACAATAGGGGTGGCCGTGGCTGTCAGCGCCAGAACCGGCACACCGGGAAGCATCTTCCTTATGTCTGCTATCTGAAGATATGACGGACGGAAATCATAGCCCCACTGTGATATGCAGTGTGATTCGTCAACGGTAATGAGGCATACCCTGATGTGACGCAGCTTTGTCTGGAACAGTTCCGATGAAAGCCGTTCAGGTGAAACGTACAGGAACTTGTAGCCTCCGAATATGCAGTTCTCCATTGTGGCTATGATCTGTTCCCTGCTCATGCCGGTATGGATTGCCGCAGCCTTTATGTTATGCTCCCGCAGAATGCGTACCTGGTCCTTCATGAGGGCAATGAGCGGGGTTATGACCAGACACACGCCGTCCATTGCCATGGCTGGAACCTGGAAAGTGATGCTCTTGCCGCCTCCTGTCGGCATCAGACCAAGGGTGTCACGCCCGCTTCCGATGCTTTCAATGATCTGCTGCTGGATGCCGCGGAAACTGTCGTAGCCCCAGTATTCTTTGAGTATTTCCAGGTAAGTCATAAGGCCCGTTCAGGCTTTTGTGTCAGGCATGTTGGGCTTGATGCTCTCAATCTGCAGCAATACGTCACCGGGCTTGAAATTGTTTTCCTCAATGGTGTAGCAGATGTCAAAAGACCGCTTGGTCTTGATATATGTCACGTATTCGCTCTGTCCGAATGCTATGCCGTTCAGCGGATGTCCGCTCTTGCTGTCTATCAGTTCAAGCTTGATGTGTTCATGGCCTCGTCCCACCACCTTGCTTGTGCCGTAGTCATAGACGTTGCGCGTGCGGAACACGGGCTTGCTGTTGTCCGGTCCGAAAGGCTGGAATCTTTTCAGGTCCTTGAAGAACTTCGGGGTGATGTCCTTGAAATCCAGATCGGCGTCAATGTCAATTGATGCTTCAATCTGGTCCGGTTCAATATGGCTGCTCACGTATTCCTCAAAGCGGCGCTTGAACTCTTCAACGTTTTCAACTTTGAGTGACAGACCTGCAGCGTATGTGTGCCCGCCAAAGTTTTCCAACAGGTCCTTGCAGCTTTCAATGGCCTTGTACACATCAAAGCCCGATACTGAACGTGCAGAACCTGTGGCAAGGTTTCCGGTCTTTGTCAGAACTACGGCCGGCTTGTAGAACACCTCTGTCAGACGCGATGCCACAATGCCAATCACACCGCGTTTCCAGTTCTCGTTGTACAGGACAATGGCGTGACGGTCTTCTCCGTCTTCAAGGTTGGTGACAATTTCATTGGCTTCTTCTGTCATTTCCTTGTCATCCTTCTTGCGGTCATCGTTCTCCTGGTCTATACGCGCTGCCAGTTCAAGTGCGCGGCCAAAGTCGCGTTCCACCAGAAGATCCACAGCTTTCTTGCCGCTGCTCATACGGCCTGCGGCATTCAGACGGGGTCCTATTTTGAAAACTATATCGTTGATGGTCAGATTCTTGTCTCCAAGTTTGCAGACTTGTATTATTGCTTTGAGTCCTGTGCATGGGCTGCTGCTGAGCTGTTCCAGACCGAAATGTGTAAGGACACGGTTCTCACCCATAATGGGAACAATGTCCGATGCGGTGCTGACAGCAACAAGATCAAGGCTTGGCAGAAGTTCCGAAAACGGTATTCCGTTGTCCAGTGCATAGGCCTGCATCAGCTTGAAACCGACACCGCAGCCGGAAAGGTGTTTGAACGGGTAGGTGGAGTCAAAGCGCTTTGCGTTCAGAATGGCTACAGCCGGCGGCAGCTGGTCGTCGGGCACATGATGGTCGCATACTATGAAGTCAATGCCCTTCTCCCGGGCATAGGCAATCTCTTCAATTGCCTTGATGCCGCAGTCAAGGACTATGACAAGCTTTACGCCTGTCTCAAAAGCATAGTCCACACCCTGATGCGACACTCCGTAACCTTCATTATACCGGTCTGGAATGTAGTAGTCAAGGTTGTCATAACTGCGTTTCAGGAAGTTATACACCAGCGCAACGGCTGTTGTGCCGTCAACGTCATAATCACCGTAAACCAGAATACGCTCGCCGCGCTCAATGGCGCTGTTGATACGGGCCACCGCCTTGTCCATGTCTTCCATAAGCCAGGGATCAAGGAGCTCGTTCAGTTGCGGGTTGAAAAATTTCTGTACTTCGGTCTTGTTCGTTATGCCTCTCTCAATAAGAAGCCTGCAGAGTATGGGACTTATTCCCACTGCCTTTGAAAGTTCATTGGCTGCCTCTGTCAGTTCCTGGGTGGGGGGCACACAGTTCCATCTGAAGTTCATTATTTATGTTGTTTTTTATTTTTTCCATGTTTGGGTATGATAATGCGCCATAGCGCTCAAGCCCTGTCACGGGCGAGCACAGACTGGTGCAGTTTGTTTCAAATAGCAAAAATATAAAAAGGAATCCTTTTTGTCAAGAGATGGCTCAAGATTATTTTGCGGCAACGCATTCCATCTCTATGAGCCAGCCCGGACGGCACACGGGCGCCAGCAGTATTATCCATGGCTGGCGTGGAAAGCGTTCTTCAAAAATGGCCTTTACGACCATGTAGTCGGCGGGGTCGCGCAAATAGACCAGCATGGACTGAATGTTGCTGCAGCTGCAACCGGCTTCCTCAAGCAGCACTTTGACGTTCTCAAGCATCCGTCCGGTCTGACGTACAATATCACCGGGAAACACTACATTTCCCATGTTGTCTATGCTTGCTGTTCCTGAAATGAATACGGTGTTCCCTACAACGGATCCGCGTTCAAATCGGACTCCATAATCCGATGTCCTGTTCAGATGGCTCAGTCCGTACAGGTGGGTGATTTTCTCTCTGGTGGCCACTGCATCCATCATGACCACATTGCGGTGGTCAGCGGTGCGGCCCTGGATTCCTGTGCTGGCTATGAAATGCGTGCCGGCGGTCAGATTGTGGCTGTCGAACACATGGTTGCGGCCTTCAACCATGCCTTTGTAATTGACGTCAATGTTCTGTACGAAGAACCATGTCCGGGCGCAGTTGTCCTCAAGCGTCATGCCTGCAGACTCCAGCCTGGCGCTGAAATCATCCAGCAGTTCTATGGTCTGTCCGTATGAATCTTCCTTGCCGGACAGGCCGCCTGTGTACCAGTACCATTCCCCAATTCTGTACAGCCCGTCTGCAATGCTGATTTCTGCATCCTTGCAGCTCCAGACCCAGGCGGCAATCTTGGTGCCGTTAAGCGGAGGCTGGCCAATAATCGATATGGGACAGTTCCAGCGCAGCCTTTCCCTGAGTGCTGCGGTCTGCGTGGCGGTGTCGCTCAGAAAAAAACGTATGAAAACAGGATTTTCAATTGCGCATATTATCTCATCCAGCTGTCTGTCAAAAGGCAGCATGGGGTCGGAGACGGTCAGTATCTTCTGTTCTTCCTTCATAACTTCAACATGCATTCGCAGGCTTCAAGAATGTCCTGAAAAGTCTGCTCAAAGTCACCTGTGTACCATGGGTCGGCCACGTCACGCGTATGTCCGGTGTATGACATCATCAGATGGACTTTGCCTTCCGGGTCCGATGGAATTATGTATTTGAGCCAACTGAGATTGCTGCGGTCCATGCATATTATACGGTCAAAGCGGCTGTAATCGGCAAGTGTTATCTGCCTGGCTGTCTTTCCCGTGTCAAACCTGACTCCGTGCTGGCTCAGGCAGCGTCTTGCCGGCGGGTAGATGCCGTTTCCTATCTCCTCGGTCGATACTGCCGCAGATTCCACGTAGTATTCGTCTTCAAGCCCGCGGGCTCTGAGCATGGCCTTGAATATGAACTCGGCCATGGGGCTGCGGCAGATGTTGCCGTGGCAGACAAAAAGTATTCTTTTCATTTCAGCGGGTTTTTATCGGACTTGAACCATTCTATGAACTTGCCTATTCCTTCATGAAGGGTGGTTGAGGGACGGTAGCCGCATTCGCGTTCAAGCTTTGACGTGTCAGCGTAGGTCTTGAGAACGTCACCCTGCTGCATGGGCAGGAAAACCTTGTTGGCTTCAACGCCAAGCGCACTTTCAATTTCACTGATGAAGTCCATGAGCTGTACCGGGGCGGAGCAGCCTATGTTGTATATCTTCCAGGGAACGGCGTTGGGGCAGTTCTCTGCAACGGGCGTATGGTCAAGAGCCTGGATTGTACCTTCCACAATATCATCAATGTACGTGAAGTCGCGGCTCATGTTGCCGTTGTTGAACACTTTTATGGGCTCGCCCCTGCTGATTGCGGTGGCAAAGAGCATGGGCGCCATGTCCGGGCGTCCCCATGGGCCGTAAACGGTGAAGAAGCGCAGGCCGGTGCAGGGCAGGCCGTACAGTTTGCTGTATGAGTGGGCCATCAGTTCGTTCGCCTTCTTTGTTGCGGCATACAGGCTGACGGGATTGTCAACGCGGTCGTCTTCTGAGAACGGCACCTTGTCATTCATTCCATAGACCGATGATGACGATGCATAGACCAGATGCTTGATATTGTTGTTGCGGCAGCATTCCAGCACGTTCATGAATCCGACCAGGTTGCTGTCCAGATAGGCGTACGGATTTGTTATCGAGTATCGGACTCCCGCCTGGGCTGCAAGATTGACAACTGCATCGAACTGGCTGGCCTTGAACAGCTCGTCCATCTGCCCGCGGTCTGCAAGGTCCATCTTGATGAAACGGTAATTTGGGAAGAGTGTGCTTTCGCGGGTGGAACCGTCAATGAAACGCTTGCTGCGGGATATTATTCCGCATTCCTCAAGACGTCCGAATTTGAGGCGTACGTCATAGTAGTCATTCATGTTGTCAAGTCCGATGACTTCATCGCCGCGCTGTGAGAGGCGGTATGCAAGTTTCGAGCCGATGAATCCGGCTGCTCCTGTAACCAGTATCTTCATTGTCGTTTTGGGCTGTTTGAGTTTACAAAAGTACAATAAAAATCCTGTTTTCGTGACAAAATGACAAAATGAATGTTTTTGACCGCCAAAACTGCATATTTATGCTTATAAAGCGGCTATTTGCCCTGATTTTCATCCTTTATGCATTGCAATATGAATTTTTTGCATTATTAACATGAAAAAATTTGCGTATTCTTTGTTTGTATGAATGACAAATGGTAACTTTGCAACCGATTTTGATAGCAAAATCACACAAATCAATTTGAAATAGGATAAGTTAAACAAAATAACGCTAAGATTATGGACAAATTGGCAAAGAATTACGTTGAGAGTTTCATGGCGGAGCTTATCGCCAAGAACCCGGGTGAAAAGGAATTCCATCAGGCCGTTCGTGAGGTCGTGGAAAGTGTTGCTCCTTATATTATGGCAAACCCGTATCTTCTCGACCAGAAGATCATGGAACGTATAGTAGAACCTGAAAGAATGATCATGTTCCGCGTTCCCTGGATGGATGACAAAGGTGAGATTCATGTAAACCGCGGTTTCCGCGTTCAGATGAACAGCGCCATAGGCCCGTACAAAGGCGGTATCCGTTTCCACTCAAGCGTAAATCTGAGCATCATGAAGTTCCTTGCTTTCGAGCAGACTTTCAAGAACAGCCTTACCACTCTGCCTATGGGCGGTGCAAAGGGCGGTTCTGACTTCAGCCCGCGCGGCAAGTCCGATGCTGAAGTCATGCGTTTCTGCCAGAGCTTCATGAACGAACTCTACCGTCACATCGGACCTGACACTGACGTACCTGCAGGTGACATAGGTGTTGGCGGCCGTGAAGTTGGCTTCATGTTCGGCCAGTACAAGAAGCTGCGTGACGAATGGACCGGCACATATACCGGCAAGGGCCAGGGCTGGGGCGGAAGCCTTATGCGTCCTGAAGCTACCGGTTACGGCGCATGCTACTTTGCACAGGCAATGCTTGCCACACGCGGTCTGACTTTTGAAGGCAAGACTGTTGTGGTATCAGGTTCAGGTAACGTTGCACAGCACGCTGCTGAAAAGGCTATGCGCCTTGGTGCAAAGGTTGTCACCCTGTCAGACAGCAACGGTTTCATTTATGATCCGGACGGTTTCACAGAAGAGAAGATCGCTTACGTCAAGCAGCTCAAGAACGTCATCCGCGGCCGTATCAAGGAATATGTAAAGCAGTATCCTAACGCACAGTACACTGAAGGCCAGCGTCCATGGGGAATCAAGTGCGACATTGCAATGCCTTGCGCAACCCAGAACGAAATCAACGGTGAAGATGCCCAGAAGCTGGTTGACAACGGCTGCTTCTGCGTATGTGAAGGCGCCAACATGCCTACTCTGCCCGAGGCCATTGCAATCTTCCAGAAGGCCAAGCTGCTCTACTCACCGGGCAAGGCTTCAAATGCCGGCGGTGTTGCAACATCAGGTCTTGAAATGTCACAGAACTCAATGCGTCTCAAGTGGACTTCAGAAGAGGTCGATGAGAAACTGCACCGCATCATGGCCGATATCCACGAGGCCTGCGTCAAGTACGGTACTGAAGAAGACGGCTACATCAACTACGTGAAGGGTGCCAACATTGCAGGCTTCATGAAAGTCGCAAACGCTATGTGTGATCAGGGCTTGGTATAATATAAAAAAATAGCGATATTTGCCGCTCTCCTGCTGGACCTTGAAGAACCATCGGGAGGGCGGTAATTTTTATTGGAAATGAATTCACAGGAACCGGATTATGACGGACTCATGTCCAGAAGGATCAAGCGCATTCTTCTGGTCTGCAACAGCTACGACAGTTTTGCCCTTGAGGAGGACGGGCACATTGAGCAGCAGATTGCCCAGGACTATGCTCAGCTGAACATAAGCAACCCGCCGGACATCTGCCGCGTGGAGACTACGGCCGACGCCCTTGAGATGGCGTCATCGGGCCAGCAGTTCGATCTGGTCATTACCATGTACAATGTGGGCGAACCGGGCGTGTTTGATTTCTCGGTCAGCATGAAGAAACTGGCTCCGGACACTCCGATTGTCCTGCTGGCCACATTCTCCAAGGAAATATACAACCGTATCCGTGACCATGAGCATTCAGCAATAGACTGGTTCTTCTGCTGGAACAATTCATCGGACCTGATCATAGCAATTATCAAGCTGCTTGAGGACCGGATGAATGCACAGCATGACATTGAGGAATGCGGCGTGCGTGCAATCCTGCTCATTGAGGATTCAGTCCGATACTATTCCACATACCTGCCGGTTCTCTACAAGCTGGTGCTCCAGCAGAACAGCGCGGCCATACGTGACACGCTGAATGAGAAGCAGCAGACCATGCGCAAGCGTTCGCGCCCCAAAATCCTCATGGCAACCTGTTATGATGAGGCCATTGAACTGTACGAGCGCTACAAGCAGAACATTCTTGGCGTGATATCGGACATAGGTTTTGTGGTGCATAAGGATGACACGCCTGAAATGGAGAAACTTGATGCCGGCATAGACCTGTGCCATCATATCCATGACGACAATCCCACCATGCCCATACTTATGCAGTCTTCACAGGAGGCCATGCGTACCGTAGCCGAGCAGCTGGGCTGCGGCTTTGTCGTCAAAAAGTCAAAGACGCTGACTCATGACCTTTCGGAGTACATAGGACGAGAGTTCGGATTCGGTGATTTTGTGGTCACGGATCCCCAGACTGGTGAGGAACTGCTGCGCGCCAGTGACCTGTACGGTTTTGAAAAGATTATCAAGGAAATATCCGACAGCGATTTCCGCCGCCTGTCTGACAAGAACTACATTTCGCGCTGGCTGTTTGCCCGTGGTCTGTTTGCGCTTGGCAAGAAACTGCGTCCGCTGACAATACGTGATGACAGCGACCTTCCGGAGATACGCCGCATAAATCTTGCTGTAATCCATGATTTCCGCATAAATCAGGGCGTGGGCGTTGTGGCAAAGTTCAATCCTGAAAACTACAATGACACCATACGTTTTGCGCGCCTGGGTGACGGCTCTCTTGGAGGCAAGGCCCGCGGTCTGGCTTTCCTGAACCATATTCTGGTCAAATACGACATGTATGACAAGTATGAGGATGTGCGCATAACCGTACCCCGCACCCTTGTCATCACAACTGATTATTTTGACCGCTTCATTCTGGACAACGGACTCCAGTATGTTATCAATTCCGACATTTCCGATGCCGAGATACTGTCAGAATTCGTGGCCTCGTCTCTGCCGCATGACCTGACCGATGCCCTGAAGGTGTTCATCCACAATATACGCAAGCCTCTGGCGGTACGTTCGTCTTCAAGACTGGAAGATTCGTATTACCAGCCTTTTGCCGGCGTGTATTCCACATACATGATCCCTCATACCGAGAATGAGGATCAGGAACTGCGCCTTCTCACAAAGGCTATCAAGAGCGTGTATGCATCGGTCTTCTTCTCCAGCTCAAGGGGGTACATACAGGCTACGGCCAACGTGATTTCGGAAGAGAAGATGGCAATCATCCTTCAGGAAATATGCGGCAGTGAGGACAGCGGCTATTTCTTCCCCACATTCTCAGGGGTTGCCCGTTCGCTGAACTTCTACCCCATAGGACATGAGAAGGCCGAAGACGGAATAGTCAAGGTGGCTTTCGGACTTGGTAAGGCCGTTGTTGACGGAGACCAGGTGCTGCGCTTTTCGCCAAAATACCCCAAGCATGTGCTCCAGACGTCAACTGTCGAGCAGGCAATGACCGAAACGCAGAAATCAATGTTTGCCCTCAACCTGCAGCCGGACAAGTTCAAGACTTCATTGGACGACAGCGTGAACCTTGAGCGCATTGACGTGGCCGGGTGTGAGAAATTCAGGAATCTGAAATATGTGGCATCGACCTGGGACATGGAGAACCAGCGTCTTGTGGATTCCACCTATCCGCAGGGACCGCGCTTCATAACATTCTCTCAGATGCTCAAGTACAAGACGTTCCCCCTGCCGGAAATTGTATCGGATCTTCTTGAAATAGCCCAGAAGGAAATGAAATGCGGTGTCGAGATAGAATTCGCGGCAGACCTGGACCGTGGCGGAAAGCCCAAACTTCCAAAATTCAACGTGCTGCAGGTCAGACCGATATCTGTTGACAGCCGCAATGCGGAAGTCAGTTGGGATGAGGTCGATATGACTGACCCCATGATAGTGTCGGACAGTGCACTTGGAATGGGCTGGATCAAAGGCGTCACAGATGTCATCTATCTGAAGAAGGACACCTTTGACACGCAGAAGACTGTTGAAATGGCCGTACAGCTTAAGGCGTTGAATCTCAAGATGCGCAATTCCGGTAAGGGATATGTTCTTGTCGGGTTCGGACGCTGGGGCAGCAGCATTCCGTCATTGGGCGTTCCGGTGCAGTGGAGCGACATTTCCGAGGCAAAGGTCATTGTGGAATGCAGCCTTGAGAACTTCCGTGTGGATCCCAGCCAGGGCACGCATTTCTTCCAGAATCTGACGTCATTCAATGCGGGCTACATCAATGTCGATCCGTTCGGCAACAGCACCCATGTCATGGATTTCTCAATCCTTGATGTCATGCCGGCGGTCGAGGAGACGGATTTCCTGCGTCATGTGCGTTTTGACAGAGAACTTGAAATATGTATAGACGGCCGGAACAGCAAGGCCCTGATAAAATGATATTGTTATGGTAACATTTGCAATAGCTTTGGTAGTCCTGATTCTGGGCTACGTGTTCTACGGGAAATTCATTGAACGCTTTTTCGGGGCCGATGAAAACAGACCGGTCCCGTCCCAGACAATGGCGGACGGTGTGGACTACATTGCAATGCCGGCATGGAAGGCATACATGATCCAGTTCCTGAACATTGCCGGACTTGGTCCCATTTTCGGTGCCATCATGGGCGCCAAGTACGGCACGGCATCGTACCTGTGGATAGTGCTGGGTACCATTTTCGCCGGCAGCGTGCATGATTACCTGTCAGGCATGGTATCGCTCAGACATGGTGGCGAGAGCCTGCCTGAGCTGGTAGGACGCTATCTTGGCGACAACATAAAGAAGGTGTTCACAATATTCACAATGCTGCTCCTCATTCTGGTGACAGCCGTGTTCGTGTCACAGCCGGCAGACCTGCTGGATTCCCTGACAGGCGGCTCGATTGGCGTGATATGGTGGATTGTGATAATTTTCGCATATTATTTCATTGCCACCCTGTTCCCCATAGACAAGATTATAGGCAAGCTGTATCCGATCTTCGGTGCAGCCCTGCTGTTCATGGCGTTCGGCATTATGATTTCGCTGTTCATAAGACATCCGCAGCTTCCTGAAATGTGGAACGGCTTTGGCACAAAGTACGAATCGAATCCAATATTCCCCATGATGTTCGTGTCAATTGCCTGCGGAGCCATAAGCGGTTTCCATGCCACGCAGTCCCCTCTTATGGCCCGATGCCTGACTGATGAGAAAAAGGGCCGTACGGTGTTCTATGGGGCAATGATTTCTGAAGGAATAGTTGCACTTGTATGGGCTGCAGCGGCTACTGCATATTTCGGCGAAAATGGTGCTGACGCTTCGGCCGCTCAGATTGTGATGGAGATTTCCAAGACATGGCTGGGCAAACTGGGAGGCGTGCTTGCCGTACTTGGCGTGGTTGCAGCTCCGGTTTCGACAGGCGATACAGCCCTTCGCTCGGCCCGTCTCATTGTGGCCGACTTCTTCAACATGAAACAGAAGACAGTCCGCAGCCGTTTGGTGGTTTCCATCCCCATTGTCATTGTGACTCTTATATTCCTGTTCTACAGCCTTCGTGACAAGGAAGGGTTCAATGTCATATGGCGCTATTTCGCCTGGTCCAACCAGACGCTGTCAGTATTCACCCTTTGGGCTCTGACCGTATATTTCGAACGTAGGGGAAAGAACCTTCTTGTAACCATGATTCCGGCTCTGTTCATGACATTCGTGACATCGGTCTATATCCTTCTTGCGAAGGAGGGGCTGGAACTGCCGCCTGTCCTTGCCTATTCTCTTGGAGGCGCTTTCACCGTTTTCATCTGGATGGTGTTCATGCAGTGGCGTTACCATTTCCGTAAGGGCGATTTGAAAGCACGTTAAAAACTATCAAATTGCTAAGCTGACTTTGCAATAAAGCCGATTTATTTGCCTAACTTTGCGGTCCGTGTACAAATATGTACGCGGACGCGTATTTTATGGAACAGTTTTTCAGAACCCACGATTATCTCATAGAGCACCTGCAGGCTTCCGTAAGGCGTGACCTTATGGATGAGATTGACTGGTCCCAGCGCCTGATAGGCATCAAGGGGACACGTGGAGTGGGCAAGACCACGTTCCTTCTTCAGTACGCAAAGGAAAAGTTCGGACGCGACCGTTCATGTCTGTACATCAACATGAACAATTTCTATTTCCAGGGCCGCGGCATTGCGGAATTTGCAGGTGAATTCCACAAGATAGGCGGCAAGGTGCTGCTCATTGACCAGGTGTTCAAGCATCCGGACTGGAGCAAGGAACTGCGCAAGTGCTATGACACGTATCCTGACCTGAAAATTGTTTTCACAGGCTCATCTGTCATGCGCCTGAAAGAAGAGAATCCGGAACTTAACGGAATTGTAAGTTCATACAATCTGCGCGGCTTCTCTTTCCGCGAATTCCTGAATTTGAAGGCCGGCACTTCAATCCGTGCTTACCGTCTGGATGATATTCTTGCAAACCATCAGCAGATTGCACGTGATATCCTTTCTACGGTTTGTCCATCGGACTATTTCCAGGATTACATACACCACGGCTTCTATCCGTTCTTCCTGCAGCAGAGAAACTTTTCTGAGAATCTGCTCAAGACCATGAACATGATGATGGAGGTCGATATCCTGCTCATCAAGCAGATTGACCTGAAGTATCTGGCCAAGATCAAGAAACTGTTCTACCTGATGGCTTCATCGGGCACGCAGGCGCCTAATGTCAGCCAGCTGGCAATAGAGACCGACACGTCACGTGCTACGGTCATGAACTACATCAAGTATCTGGCCGATGCCCGTCTCATCAACATGGTATATGCCAAGGGTGACAGTTTCCCGAAGAAACCGTGCCGTGTCCTTATGCACAATTCAAACCTGATATACACAATATATCCGCCCCGTCAGGACCGTCAGGATATCATTGACACATTCTTTGTGAATGCCATGTGGAAGGACCATGTGGTTCACAAGGGTCTGAAGGGCTGGTCTTTCCTGGTTGACGGAACCCGCAACTTCAAGGTAATGACCGCTCAGGGCAGGACAAAGCTCCAGCCGGATTCGTACTATGCCGTTGACGGGCTGGAAATAGGATATGACAATGTCATTCCGTTGTGGATGTTCGGCCTGCTTTATTGAAATTGAGAGCTTTTACAAAATACATTTGAAACTATGGCAAAGAAATTTATCACATGTGATGGTAACGAGGCTGCAGCTCATGTAAGCTACATGTTCTCCGAGGTAGCCGCAATCTACCCCATCACCCCGTCATCACCAATGGCGGAGCACGTTGACGAGTGGGCAGCCCGCGGTCGCAAGAACCTGTGGGGCCAGACCGTCTCAGTTCAGGAAATGCAGTCTGAGGCCGGCGCAGCCGGTGCAGTACACGGTTCACTTCAGGCAGGTGCCCTGACAACCACATTCACTGCATCGCAGGGCCTGCTCCTTATGATTCCTAACATGTACAAGATTGCAGGTGAACTGATTCCCTGCGTGTTCGATGTATCGGCACGTACGCTTGCCAGCCACTCACTCTGCATATTCGGTGACCATCAGGACGTAATGGCATGCCGCCAGACCGGTTTCGCCATGTTCTGCGAAGGTTCAGTTCAGGAAGTCATGGACCTGACAGCAGTTGCACACCTGTCAACTCTGGAGACATGCGTTCCTTTCGTGAACTTCTTTGACGGTTTCCGTACATCACATGAGTACCACAAGATTGAGGTTATGGACCAGGAGGCTATCCGTCCGCTGGTCAAGGAAGAGTACATCAAGCGCTTCCGTGACCGTGCCCTTAGCCCTGAACGTCCTGTCACACGCGGTACCGCCGAGAATCCTGAAACATTCTTCACACACCGTGAAGCCTGCAACCAGTACTATGACAGCGTACCTGAAGTTGTAGAGAAGTATCTGGGTGAGATCTCAAAGATCACCGGCCGCGAATACCATCTGTTCTCATACTACGGCGCCAAGGATGCAGACCGCATGATCATTCTCATGGGTTCCGCTACCGATGCCGCCCGCGAGGCCATCGACTATCTGAACGGGGGCGGTCAGAAGGTAGGTATGATTTCAGTTCATCTGTATCGTCCTTTCTCAGTCAAGCACCTGCTTGCTTCAGTTCCTGCAACTGTAAAGCGCATTGCTGTTCTTGACCGTACAAAGGAACCCGGTGCAGACGGCGAACCTCTGTACCTTGATGTAAAGGCTGCTTACTACGATGCTAAGGAACGTCCTCTCATCGTTGGCGGCCGTTACGGTCTGGGTTCACATGACACCACTCCCGCACAGATCATCAGCGTATTCAACAACCTGGCTATGCCGGAGCCCAAGAACCACTTCACCGTGGGTATTACCGATGACGTAACCTTCACTTCACTTCCTGAAGTTGAGGAAATCGCACTGGGCGGTGAAGGCATGTTCCAGGCAAAGTTCTACGGCCTTGGCGCTGACGGTACCGTAGGTGCCAACAAGAATTCTGTCAAGATTATCGGTGACAACACCGACAAGTATTGCCAGGCATACTTCTCATACGACTCGAAGAAGTCAGGCGGTTTCACCTGCTCACACCTGCGTTTCGGTGACACCCCCATACGTTCAACATACCTTGTAACCACTCCTAACTTCGTTGCATGCCACGTTCAGGCTTACCTGCACATGTACGACGTTACACGCGGTCTGCAGAAGAACGGCACATTCCTGCTGAACACCATCTTTGAAGGTCAGGAACTTGCCAACTTCATCCCCAACAAGGTGAAGCGCTATTTTGCACAGAACAACATTACGGTATATACCATCAACGCAACAAAGATTGCACAGGAAATCGGTCTTGGCAACCGTACCAATACCATTCTCCAGTCTGCATTCTTCCGCATTACAGGTGTCATTCCTGTAGAGCTTGCCGTTGAGAAGATGAAGGCTGCCATTGTCAAGTCCTACGGCTCAAAGGGTCAGGACGTTGTAGATCTGAACTACGCAGCCGTTGACCGTGGCGGTGAATACAAGCAGTTTGCTGTAGATCCCGCATGGGCAAACCTGAAGGACGATGCCGAAAAGCAGGACGATGCTCCCGCATTCGTAAAGCAGCTTGTACGTCCCATCAACGCACAGGCCGGTGACCTGCTCAAGGTCAGTGACTTCGTTAACAACAACACCGTTGACGGTACCTGGATGGTCGGCACAGCCGCATATGAAAAGCGCGGTGTCGAAGCATTCGTTCCCGTATGGAACAAGGACAACTGCATACAGTGCAACCAGTGCGCATACATCTGTCCTCACGCTGCCATCCGTCCGTTCGTTCTGACAAATGACGAACTTGCCGGCTTTGAGAATCTGGACAACATCGAAATGAAGGCTCCTGCAGCAATGAAGGGCATGCACTTCGTTATCGAACCGTCAGTCCTTGACTGCCTTGGCTGCGGCAACTGCGCCGACATCTGCCCGGGTAATCCGAAACTTGGCAAGGCTCTCACCATGGTACCGTTCAACCCCGATGCAGCCGACATGAAGAAGATGGCCGCTGACTGGGACAAGCTGGTCAAGGTTCCTTCAAAGCAGAATCTGGTTGACATCAAGCAGAACGTAAAGAACTCACAGTTCGCACAGCCTCTGTTCGAATTCTCAGGCGCATGCTCAGGCTGCGGTGAGACTCCTTACGTCAAACTTATATCACAGCTGTTCGGTGACCGTCAGATGATTGCCTACGCAACAGGCTGCTCATCGATCTATTCAGCATCAATTCCTTCAACACCTTATACAAAGAACGAAAAGGGTCAGGGTCCTGTATTCAACAACTCGCTGTTTGAGGACTTCTGCGAATTCGGCCTTGGTATGGCTCTTGGCAACAAGAAGATGAAGGAACGCATTTCAGTCCTTCTGGCCGATGCAACTTCACACGAGCAGTGCCCCGCAGAATTCAAGGCTCTGGCACAGGAGTGGATTGCAAACAAGGACGATGCAGACAAGACCAAGGAGATTGCTCCGAAGCTCAAGGAATACATTGCCGGAGGTGCAAATGCAGGTTGCCCGACCTGCAAGGAACTGCAGACTCTTGACCACTACCTGGTAAAGCGTTCACAGTGGATCATCGGCGGTGACGGCGCTTCATACGATATAGGTTACGGCGGTCTTGACCACGTGATTGCATCGGGCGAAGACGTCAACATTCTGGTTCTTGACACCGAGGTTTATTCAAATACCGGCGGTCAGGCTTCAAAGGCCACTCCTCTGGGCGCAATCGCTCAGTTCGCCGCTCAGGGCAAGCGCATCCGCAAGAAGGATCTTGGCATGATTGCCACCACCTACGGTTACGTTTACGTTGCCCAGATTGCAATGGGTGCAGACCACGCACAGTGTCTGAAGGCCATCCGCGAGGCCGAGGCATGGCACGGTCCTTCAATCGTAATCGCTTACGCTCCATGTATCAACCACGGTCTGAAGGCCAAGGGCGGCATGGGCAAGAGCCAGGCCGAAGAGGCTAAGGCTGTCGAGTGCGGTTACTGGCATCTGTGGCGCTTCAACCCGGCTCTGGCCGAGGACGGCAAGAATCCGTTCAGCCTTGATTCAAAGCAGCCCGACTGGACCAAGTTCCATGACTTCCTGCTTGGCGAGGTCCGCTATCTGAGCGTCAAGAAGGCTTATCCCAATGAAGCCGAGGAACTCTTTGCCGAGGCTCAGAAGATGGCTCAGATCCGCTACAAGAGCTATCTGCGCAAGCAGGCCGAAGACTGGAGCGAAAACGCTTGAGCCTTCAGTGACTGACTGATACTTTGAGCGGCGGTCCCGGTTGCGGGTACCGCCGCTTGTTCTTTACATGGATTCCGCCAAAGTGTCCCGCAGAGAATGGCTCTGTGAGGCAGGTGCGGGCGTATTTTGCGTTACACATCCTCATTTTGGGGGTATGTAACGCAGTTGCCGTACCATTATGATGCTCCAGGCGGCATCATTGCGGGACACTTTGGCAAACGCCAACAAAAAAAGAGGGGTGACCGTTTTCCGGCCACCCCTCTTTTTATGCTGGGAATCAGATACCCAACTTCTTTCTTATGTCCTTGGGAATGGCGTTCTTGTTGATCATGAAGTCCATGAGTTTGGCAAGGATGAAGTTCTTTGACATGTACCAGGTTCCTTCATACTCACCGGTAATGCCCCATGAGTTCTTTACCATGTAGTATTCGCGGCCGGTCTGGTCCTTGGCAATGCCGTAAATCAGCATGCCGTGGTCATCGGTAAGAGTCCAGTTGTCATATTCTTCCTGACGCTTTTCCTGGGTGACTTCCGATTCAACCAGATTGACGCCAAGTTCCTTGATCTTGTTCATCTTTTCACTGGCGGAAAGTTTGAGCCAGTGTGCCATGTCTGAACCGGTCTGGTCAGCGTTTTTGGTGTCATACAGCAGTGCAAGTCCCTGACGTGTGAAACCGTCTTCACTTACGTCGCCGCCCCAAGCAATTGTATAACCCTGTTCGATGGCGTTGTCAATGACTTTCTCCACCTCTTCGATTGGAAGGTTCCATGAACCCGGCTGGCGCCAGTTGTCCTGGACCTCTACAGGGAATTCGGTATAGAAAGGATAATGGGTGAATGATGTTATTGATACGTAATCATCGAAATCCAGTCCGAGGCTTTCAGCGAAACTCTTGGGAGTGTACTTCTTGCCTTCATAGGTGAACTCTTCCGGGCACTGGCCAAGATATGCGTCAAGAATGCCCTGCAGACCGTTCTTCCATGCGGGATTCAGGGTCTTTGCACTAGAATGGGCTACAGCGTTGACATACGGTTCCATGACTTCGAAGAACTGGTTGAAGTTGTTCAGAGTGTCACCGTACATGGTTCCCGGCAGAGGCATGGCCTCTTCAGGGCAAATGCCGTAATTCTTCATTACAGCAAGCACGTCATAGGCTGAACCGCCCTGACTGAACTGTGCGTCACCGTGCATGCGGACCTTGACAATGGCGCGGTCCATGTAGTTCTTGTTGCAGATGAACATTTCGCAAAGGTCATAGGTCTTCTTGCTCTTCTTCAGGATTTCGGCCTCAAAGAATGACAGAGTGGAATAGTTCCAGCATGTGCCTGAACGGGCCTGGTCCTTTACAGACGTGATTGGAATCTCCTTGACGGTAGTGAATACAGGCTTGAGTGAATCGGCCTGTGCCATTGCTGACAGTGCTATGAACAGCATGGCTGAAGAAAGAATGGCTCTTTTCATAAATATGTATAAGTTATAAGTTTTCTATACGGATTGCGAATATACGATATTTTCCAATACGATGGATTTACAGTTCGGCGACCGGAGTCTCCCAGATTCCGCCGGACAGGCATTTGCGTGCTTCATCAATGGACTTGAGGCGTTCGACAAGTCTGCAGTCCGGGGCGTATGAAGTGTCTTCAAAGCCGCAGTGGTTAAGGGCGGAGAAGAAATGCCGTACCGTTATCTGTGCGGTGTCGTATGCCGGTGCATAGTGCAGATCCTCTTCACCTTCAACGATGACGGATTCTATGAGTCCGGCATCGGTCATGTCATTAAGGGCGCTGTTGACCATACGGATGGGGATGTGCAGTTCCTTGGCAATGCAGGCCGGTTTCATTGCCGGAAGTTTGGCATTGAAGCGCTTGCAGATGCATGACAGCACCATGAGAGCATAGAAGTCCTGGTGATGGCGGCTTATCTTTTCCGGCTCTTTATAATAGGTGAACGAGTCATTGTTCTGGCTGACGTATGACAGTTCGCAGCCGAACAGTATGATTGACCATGAAATGTTGCACCAGAACAGGAACAGCGGCAGGGCTGCAAAACCTCCGTATATGGCATTGTAGCTGCTCAGTGACAGCTGGCCCTGGAAATACAGGTTCTGAAGTACCTGGAACACGCAGCCGGCTACAAACCCCGGAATGATTGCGTACTTGAACTTGACCTTGGTGTTGGGCATGAACATGTAGAATCCGGTCAGGATAAGTCCGGCAACAAGGTAGGGCAGTGCGGTGATTATGAATTTGGTGAATCCGCCCAGCAGCACGAAACCCTGCATGCGGGTCATGATTGATGATGCCAGAACGGAAAGGCCGCTAAGACAGATGATTGCAATGGGTATGAGCAGCAGCAGTGAGAAGTAGTCAGTAATCTTGCGGCTCATTTTGCGGGACTTCTTGACCTGCCAGATGCTGTTCAGATTGTCTTCAATGCCGTCTGCCAGCGAATATACGGACCAGAGCAGGAACAGCAGTCCGATGCCGATGAAGGCGCCGGTGTGTGCGTACTCAAGATACTGGTCAATGAACTGCGTTATGGTGTCAACGGTGTCGTTCTGTCCGATGATGCCGTTTTCAAGCAGGCTGGTGACAATGTTCTCAAAGCCGAATCCGCGTGCAATGGCAAAGATCAGAGCCAGGATGGGGACAATGGCGAACAGGGTGGAGTAGGTCAGTGCGGCGGCCTTTGTCATGACCTTGTCATCAAGGAAGCGGCGCACGGCAATGACGCACACCTTTGACGTGTTGCTGACGGCGCGCTGCAGGAAACTTGCGTTGTCAATGTCAAACGACCAGATTGTTCTGGTGAAGAATCTCTTGAGCTTTTCAAAAAATTGAGCCATAGTCCTATCTGTTTGTAAGTTTGTCCTTTAAAAACTGTCCGGTGTATGAACCGCTGCATGCGGCAACCTGTTCCGGCGTGCCGCAAGCCACAATGTGTCCGCCCCTGTCACCGCCCTCCGGACCAAGATCGATGATATGGTCGGCGCATTTGATGACGTCCATGTTGTGCTCTATTATGATTACCGTGTGTCCGCGGCGTATAAGTGCGTCAAATGACTCCAGCAGCTTGCGTATGTCGTGGAAATGGAGTCCGGTCGTGGGTTCGTCAAATATGAAAACCGTGGGCTCGGCCTTTTCTAGACTCAGGAAATAGGCCAGCTTTACGCGCTGGCTTTCGCCTCCTGACAAGGTCGATGATGACTGTCCCAGCTTGACGTATCCCAGTCCTACCTGGCGCAGAGGCTCAAGCTTGCGGACAATCTTCCTTTCTGTGGAATCATCGGACGAGAAGAATTCAATTGCCTGGTTGACGGTCATCTCCAGAATGTCGAAGATATTCTTCCCGAAGAAGCGCACTTCAAGCACATCTGCCGAGAAGCGCTGGCCATGACAATGCTCGCACTCGAGCACGAGATCGGCCATAAA
>JAGHSY010000087.1 GCA_018065615.1 Candidatus Colenecus caballi
TTTCCGTATAGAATACGGGACAGGCAAACTGATAGTACAGTTGTTTGGTCCTGGCAGCCCTGACAGGTTCAAGAAGCTGGTCATCATGACTTTCTGCAACAATTCCTGGCAGCATTGGCGTGAAAGCAACCGTCAGAGCGCCCAGTACGCACGTGACATGTGGGCACGTGAGACCCAGCGGAAAATGGGACATGAATACATTCGTGGCACATACGTCCACCTGTTCCTGAACGGATTGTACTGGGGTTTATACTACCTGTCTGAAAAGCCCGATGACGATTATTGCAGTGACAACTTTGGCGGAAAGAAGGAAGATTACGACATATTCAAGGACGGAGAACCGGACAGCGGCAACAGCACCATGTGGAACATGGTTTCCAGTAAGGCAGACAGCATTTCGGCTCTTAAAGACAGGCAGAAGGAATCATATAAGGTACTGGAAAGGCTGGAAAGGATTCTGGACATTGACAACTTCATTGACTACATGATTTTGGGCTATTACGCAGCCAACACAGACTGGGACATGCACAACTGGGTTGCCTTTGCCAACCGCAAGGAAGGAACAGGATTCAAGTTCCTGTGCTGGGATTCGGAGCTGATATTCGGAAATGTCAACGAGGACATGACCGGGACTAAGGACGGAGCACCCACAAGACTGTTTCTCAAGCTCATGGACAGCAACGCTTTCAAGCACCGTTTTGCAAGCCGTGTTGCAAGACACTGTTCTGCTGACGGGGTTCTGACCCCTGACAGCGTCAGGGCCACATGGGACGCACTATACAGTCAGATAGACATGGCGCTGTATGACGAATCGGCCCGCTGGGGAGACTACAGACGCGATGTCCATCCGTACGAGAAGACTGACAACATTTACACTCCGGACAATTTCTTTGCAAAAGAAAGGTCACGTCTGATAAATGACTATTTCCCCAAAAGGACCGGCGTGCTCATGTCACAGTTCAAGTCCCGCGGCTGGCTGAATTACATTGACGCTCCACGCATTCTGGTTGACGGGACGGACATCTTTCTGCACGGAGACACCGTGTTTGCAGGCAGCAGGCTTGAAATTCAGACTCCGCTAAGCCTGTACTCCACCTACTTTACAGTAAACGGAGACAATCCGGTATCATGGGAGACATCGGCATACGGGGGTATTGACAATGATGCGGTAATGTACAGTTCCGCATCGGACATTACAGACCTTTTCAAAGACAGCGAATCGGAATTCATAAATTTTACGCTGAAAGCCGTCTGCAGGCACAGCACCACATGGGGCCCCATTGCTGAGCACGACATTGTCCTGCAAAACCCCACCGCAACAGGCGTTTCCACCGTGACGGAAGGCAAGAGAAAAGGCAGCCCGGCCATTTCAATTTCCGGCACCCCGGCCACAGCACCGGCGCCGGGCCTGTACATTGTTGACGGTGTGAAGGTTATGGTGAAATGAAAAGCCAGGCATGAAGCCTGGCTTTTGGCGGAAAGAGTGGGATTCAAACCCACGGTACGGCTAGGCCGTACGCCGGATTTCGAGTCCGGTCCATTCGATCGCTCTGGCATCTTTCCAGGCGCAAAGGTACTCTATTCCCTTATATTTCCGACAATAATTGCCGATTATTTTTCAGTATCTTTGCAGTATGAGCAAACAGAAGATAACAGTTCTGAGCGGATCAGGGATCAGCGCAGAAAGCGGAATATCCACATTCCGCGGGGGTAACGGACTGTGGGACAACGAACCGGTTGAGGCTGTCGCTTCAATCGAAGGCTGGTACCGTGACAGGAAACGTGTGCTGGATTTCTACAACGCACGGCGCGCACAGCTGGCAACGGTCTCCCCCAACCTGGCCCACACCATTCTTCATGAACTTGAGGAAGATTATGACGTATGCATTGTCACACAGAACGTTGACAATCTTCATGAACGCGCCGGCAGCACCAATATCATACACCTTCACGGCGAACTGACAAAAGTCCGTCCGGTTGACACCTATACCGATGAAGACTTCTGGAGCGAACGTTACGTTCAGGACATCGGATACCGGGCAATTCATCTTGGCGACTGCGGAGGCCCGCACAACACACAGCTCAGACCTCACATCGTATGGTTTGGAGAGGCCGTCCCCAACCTTCAGAAAGCTGCTGACGCTGTAATGCGGGCCGACGTCCTGCTCATCATCGGCACATCAATGCAGGTCTATCCCGCCGCCGGGCTTTACCGGTATGCATCATCGGACTGCAGAATATTCATGATTGACCCCGATGAAGCAGCCGCCGCCCACGTCCGCGGCATAACACATATTAAAGAGGTGGCAACCGCCGGCATGCAGAAATTCCGCGAAATGCTATGACAGTAACCGCCCTGGTCGAAAACGAATGCAGCTGCGGGCTTGACACCGAGCACGGTCTGAGCCTGTACATAGAGACCGATGACGGGACGCGGATTCTGTTCGACATGGGACAGGGGCCCCTGTTTGCCAAGAATGCGGCAATTCTTGAAAAAGACATTGCAGCTGTTGACATTGCAGTCATCTCACACGGACACTATGACCACGGCGGCGGACTGTCTGAATTCCTCAGACTGAACAGCAAAGCCAAAGTGTACGTTCACCGCAAAGCATTTGAAGAACACTTCTCAATACGGGAGACCGGCATCACCTACATCGGACTTAACAGGTCTTTGGCGGAAAAATACCCGGACCGCATATGCCTGTGCGGGGATTCCTGTCAGATTGCTCCAAACATTTCACTGTTTGCCGGAGTTGAAGGAACTCATCCACGCCCTGCCGGCAACCGGCTGCTGCTTGAAGCGGACCGGCTCACGCCAGACTGTTTCCGTCATGAACAGAACCTGATTGTCTGTGAAGGTAACAAGCGCGTGCTGTTTGCCGGATGTGCCCACTGCGGCATAGCCAACATTCTGGAATACGCAGGTGCCGTAACCCATGTCTTTGCCGGCTTTCATCTGATAAAGGACAGTTCGAATGACCTTGAACTGCTGGCCTCAGAACTACTTTCACACAAAGGATGCATGTATTATACAATGCACTGCACGGGGACAGACAACTATAGAATTCTTAAAGGTCTGATGCATGACAAAACAGATTATCTTTCTTGTGGCCGCACAATAAAGTTATGATTCTGTTAATTATCAGGATTATCACATTTCATCTAATACATTATATTTCAGCATATTATCAAAGAATATACTGTTAATCATTTAGTTAAAGGAGCTTAAACATTTCACTTTCAGACTTAACCTTCCGCCCTTTTTCGTATTACACTTCCGAACACCGCAAAGAACAGCGGTCAGAAAAAACGGAACGTAAAAAATTAAAAAATAAAGGTTATGAAAAAGAGCATCATCATTGCAGCTATTGCAGCAATCTTCACAGTGAACGCAAACGCACAGAGTGCAAGTGACTATGATTTCGAAGCCGGCGTGGCAGACGTCATTGCCGAACTCAGCCAGGCTGACGCACTCCAATTCATCCCAATGTACCAGAAAATGCTGACTGACATTGAAAAGGTCAGCCGCAACGAGAAGATGGACGGCGAACAGAAGACCGCACGCATTGAAGACCTGAAGGACGAGTATTCAGAAAAGTTCAGCGCAGTGCTGGTGACGGCCCAGAATGAAGTGGCAATAAACAGCATTCCGATGGAATACTTTGACAACAGACTTGCCAAATAAA
>JAGHSY010000058.1 GCA_018065615.1 Candidatus Colenecus caballi
TTTCGGGGGTATGTAACGCAAAAAACGCACGCACCTGCGTTGTAGGGCAGGTGCGTGCGGGACACGTTGGCAAAATGTTCACGGAATCTGGCGCAGAATGGCCAGCAGGTGCTCAAACACCATTGGCACGGTGGCCAGCTCAAGCCGTTCTGACGGAGAATGCACGCCGCGCAGCGTGGGACCCACGGAAATCATGTCCAGATCCGGGTACGATGTCAGGAACAGACCGCACTCAAGACCGGCATGGATGGCCTTGACCTTGGGTTCCTTTCCGAACAGTTCCCTGTACGTGCGTACGGAAATGTCAAGCAGCTGTGACTTGGGGTTGGGTGCCCAGCCCGGATAGCCCTCGTTGCTTTCAACCTTTGCGCCGGCCATGCGGAAACATGCGGCCAGAGTGCTCTGCACTGCGTATTTTGCTGACTCCACAGAACTGCGCTGGCTGGCAACCATGGTCACCTTTCCTTCCTCGGTGCGGATTCGGGCAAGGTTGGAACTGGTCTCGACCAGACCGGGCACATCCATGCTCATGGCATATACGCCGTTGAACACTGCATAGACTGAGCGGATAATGTTTGCCGCAACCGCCGGTTCAATGCATGTTGCAACCGGATCAACGGATTCCATAAAGAACCGGGCCGATGACTCCGTCACGTGATATTCGTCCTGGATCTCTGCGGCAAAGACGTTGAAGTCAATGCGAATCTTCTCGCGGTCAGCAAACGGAACGGCAATGACCGCCGTCGCGTCACGAGGAATGGCGTTGTGCAGGTTTCCGCCGGAAATGGAGCACAGACGCAGGTCATACTTGTCCAGAGCGCCGTTCAGGAAACGTGCCAGAATCTTGTTGGCATTGGCATAGCCCTTGTCAATGTCATCGCCGGAATGTCCGCCGTGCAGCTTGTCCACGCCCACCTTAAGGAACAGGAAACCGGCCGGCACTGCATCGGACTTGAAATCGAAAGTCACGGTCGTGTTTATTCCGCCGGCACAGCCTATGAATATTTCGCCCTCGTCTTCAGAATCAAGGTTGATGAGCATCCTGCCGTTCATCATGCCGGCCTTCAGCCCCATGGCACCGCACAGTCCTGTCTCTTCCGATGTGGTGAACAGGCATTCCACGGGGCCGTGCTGCAGTTCGCTGCTGTCCAGGACCGCCAGAGCCATGGCTATGCCCATGCCGTCATCAGCGCCCAGTGTGGTGCCGCGCGCCTTGAGCCAGCCGTCTTCCACGTATGTGTCAATGGGCTGTGTCATGAAATCGTGCTCCAGCGTGGCGTCCTTTTCACACACCATATCCTGATGCGCCTGCAGAATCACCGTCTGGCGGTTCTCGAAACCAGGAGTGGCCGGTTTGCAAATCAGCACGTTACCGGCATCGTCCTTGCGGCATGCAAGTCCACGGTCCGATGCAAAATCCATAAGGTACTGACCCATTTTCTCTTCGCGGCCCGACGGGCGCGGTATGCGGCATATTTCCAGGAATATGTCCATCACTTTTTCTGTCCAGTCTGTCTTTTCCATATATCAATCAAATTGTAAACTCAAAAATAATGAATTTTCAGCAAAAAAACATATCTTCGCAATCCGTATGTGGAAAACGCTGATAATCGTCATCCTTATGCTTCTTGCCGCAGTGGCGCTGCTTTCAGTCAGCATCTGGGCAAAGAAGGGCGGAAAGTTCCCCAACATTCATGTAGGGCACAATCCGGCAATGAGGAAACGCGGTATAGGTTGCGTTGAGACACAGCACGCACAGGCTCAGAAGAAGAATCCTCTGGCCGTGAATGAAAGGAGCAATAACAAATAAAAAACATAAGACAATGAAGAAAATTCCCACAGTTCTTTTCCTGGCTGCTGCAGCAATGGGTTTCTGCCAGTGCACACAGCCGGCAAGCAACACCCAGCAGCCCGAACAGGCTCCAGTAGCCGCATCAGGTTTCAAGATTGCCTACATTGACGTTGACTCACTGCTTTCAAACTACGCATTCTATCAGGATCTGTCTGAAGAGATGATGCGCAAGGAGGAAAACTACCGTCTTGTCCTTGCAGAAAAAGCCAAGAAGCTGGAAAAGGAAGTTGACGACTTCAACAAGAAATTCAACAACGGCGTATTCTCATCACAGGAACGTGTCGATTCAGAACGCAACCGTCTTGCCAGAAAGCAGCAGAGCCTTCAGGAAGACAGTGACAAGTACAGCCAGGAACTTGCAATAGCGTCCAATGCCAACTCACAGAAGATAAGTGAAGCCATTGACAAGTACATCAAGGAATACAACAAGACCCACGGATACAACATGATAGTCAGCAAGGCTGCCACCATGTATGCCGATGAGAACCTGAATATCACAGCCCAGATTCTTGAAGGTCTTAACGCAGCTTACAAACCCATAGACGAATAATTCACCAACCGCAGATAGTCCCTGTTGTACGCCCGTGCAGCAGGGATTTTCTTTATAAACCACTTACCTGTATGAAAAAATTACTTCTGACAGCCATTGGCGCATTCCTTCCGTTTCTGGCAAGCGCACAGTTCATGATGTTTGGCGGCGGAAACCGTGCCGCGCAGGACAGCCTGAGAAAAATTGCAGCAGCAGACTATGCTGACATGCTTGACCAGCTTGGCATAAACGAGACCCGTCCGGGCCGCCAACCCAACAACCAGGACGTGACACTCCACCCCAACTATGACGAACTGACCGGCAACCCCTACCCCTTCTACCCGGACCCGCTCATCACCAATGACGGACGGAAGGTCAAGAATGCCAGGATGTGGAACAAGGTCCGCCGTCCTGAGATTGTAAAGATGTTTGAAGATGAAGTCTATGGCCGCATACCGGACAACGCCCCCGGTGTGACCTGGACCATTACAAAAGAGGAGAAGAAGGACTTCAAAGGCACTCCAGTCATAGTCCGATACCTTACCGGCACCGTTGACAACTCAAGCTACCCGCAGATAAGCGTTGAGATTACCGCCAACGTGGTATGGCCTGAAAATGCCACGAACGTTCCGGTCATCATGGAATTCGGATTCGGCGGCGGAGACCCGACCGCATCACGCGGCAGCAGCAAGTCCTGGCAGCAGATGGTAGTCGAGCGCGGCTGGGCAGCAGCCAGCATTAACCCGTCATCAATACAGGCCGATGCCGGATCGGGCCTTACGAACGGAATCATCGGACTGTGCAACAAGGGCCAGCACCGCAAGCCCACGGACTGGGGTGCTCTGCGCGCATGGGGCTGGGGCGTTTCACGTCTGCTGGACTACTTTGAGACATGCCCTGAGTTCGATGCCACAAAGACCGCCATTGAAGGCGTGTCACGCTACGGCAAGGCTTCACTTGTGGCCATGGCCTTTGAAGAACGCATTGCCGCCGGTTTCATTGCCTCATCGGGCAAGGCCGGTGCGGCAGGCTGGCGCCGTGACAACGGTGAAAGCATAGGCAACATAGCGTCACATGAGGAGTATCACTGGGTATGCGGCAACCTTATTAAATATGCAGCTGACCCCATGACTGAGAATGACATGCCCGTTGACCAGCATGAACTCATTGCACTTTGCGCGCCGCGCGCCTGCTTCATTTCCACAGGCAGCTGGGACGGTGACAAGTGGCAGGATGTGGTGGGTTCGTTCATATCGGCCTCAAAGGCGTCGGCCGTTTACGAACTGCTTGGTTACAAGGGACTTGGCACAGATCTGTTCCCCGGCATGGACAACGGACTCATGGACGGGCGTCTGACCTACCGCCAGCATCACGGCGGTCATGAAGCAGGTCCCAACTGGCCGTTCTTCCTGGATTTCTTTGAAAGAGAAGTGGTCCGGTGATTTAACATTTGGACATTTCCTGCGTCTTAATAGTAGAAAACCACTTAAAGACTTACAGCTATGAAGAAGATGATGACTTTTGGCATTGCAGTTGCAGGTCTTCTGCTTTGCACGGGAAATGTTAAGGCACAGTCCAGAGTCGTAAGAGAGGCCCGCACCGAAACACGGGTACGTGACGACCGTTACGTGAACCGTAACGAACCCAGGCCTGAAAGGGAACGTCGCCACGAAGTGGTTGCAAAACCGGCCCCGCGCGGTCCCAAACCGGTCAGCCCGGACGCCGTTGCGGCATTCGGTCGGGAGCGTTATGACAGCGACCGTCTCAGAATGGCCGAAATGATTTTCAGGACCGACGGCGTCATGACTGCAGAACAGATTACACGCGTATCGGACATGTTCAGCTATGACAGCAACCGCATCAAGTTCCTGACATTGGCGTATGACTGCTGCATTGACCGCTACAATTATTATATGGTTCTTGAAACGCTGGACTACAGCTCAAGCCGCGAAAAGATCATGGATATGGTCATAAAGAACACCACAGCAAGAGACAGGGCGGCAGGGATTCCAAATCAGAACGAGATGAAGACCATTGTCAGAATGCTCAAGAACCAGAGCTTTGATTCAGCCCGACTGAAGCTTTGCAGAATGATTGTGGCAGGCAATGACTTCAATGCACGTCAGATAGCCGATATGGCAAAGACCTTTGACTTTGAAAGCAACAAGACTGACTTCCTGTCCTTTGCAGTCCGCAGCTGCATTGACCCGCAGAACTACGCGGTTGCCATCAACACGCTGACGTTCAGCAGCGACCGCAGGAAAATAGAACAACTGGTAATGCCAAGACGATAAAGAATGGAAAAGCGTCCCGCGGGACGCTTTTTTCATTTGAAATAATCGGCCAGTACCGCTTCAAGCTCATCGGCCTGAATGTTGCGTCCTATGATTGTACCTTCGGAATCAATGAGGAATGACATTGGAACCGCACTGACTGCATATCTGGCGGCAGCGCTGTTTTCAGGATCATCCGAACCGTTCCAGAGCTGAGGCCATGTCATTGAGTTTTCACGCACCGCACTTATCCATTCATCTGTTTCGTCATCAACAGAAACGCTCACGACCTGGAAGCCCTTTGACCTGTATCCGTCAAGTGCTGCCTTCAGGTCATCATTGTCACTGGCAAAGGAAGGAACGTATGATGCCCAGAACGAAAGATACACAAGACTGCTGGACTTCACATAATCGGACAGGCTGGCCTTGCCGGCAATCTTGCCCCTGGAATCAAGAACGTTGGCTGTAAAATCTATGAAAGGATGACCTGCGGTAGTGGGAATCAGTTTCTGCAGGGTCATTGTCATGTTCAGGAACGCCATGTCACTGCCAAATGACGGCAGGAACAGCTTGAGGAATTCCAGGTCCTCTTCAGGTTCGAACAGCTCAAAATACTGCTGCAGCTGCTCATATCCGAACAGATTGTCACAGTTGTCTTCTATCGATGATGCCACAAGGGCTTTGAATCTGTCCTGCAGTTCATTCAGCCCGTCAACGAATTCACGTCCTTCTCCTCCGGTAACAACTGTCATCTGAAGCTTGTCCTGCAGTTCTTCAACTTCCTCATCAAGCTGAAGTGAGACATCATAGAAACTCTGGAAGGCATCATTGCACGGAGTCCCTGATATGTTCTGTATGGTACTGGCGGCATCATAAAACAGATTTATGTCACCCTTTTCCAGAAACAGCTGGCATCCGGCCAGTTCACCTTCAACGTCAAATGTAACGAATGCCATCCGGCAGGTGTCAGTCTGGCCCTTCATGACGAATCTGCCGTTCCGGACTACAGCCGAATCCAGGACAGACAACATGTCACCGTCAATTGCTATTAGGGAAACCGTGGCACCGTCATCCACGCCCCGCAGGCTGCCGTCAATCCTGTAGGAATCATGGTCTGCACATGCAGCAAGCAGGACAGCAGCTATGACTGCCAGCAGCAATCTCCTCATATCACTTGATTACGTATTGTGAACTGATTGACTCGTTGCTTGTCACGCGGCGTATGGTCTCGGCAAACATCTGTGCAATTGACAGCTGCTTGAGTTTCTTGCACGGAATGGTGTTGCGGTAAGGTATGCTGTTGGTGAACACAATCTCTTCAAGCTGTGAGTTGTCCACACGCACGGGAGCGTCTCCTGACATGACGCAGTGCGATGCCAGAGCGCGGACTGAACGGGCTCCGGCAGCCATCATGGCATCGGCAGCCTTACAGATTGTACCGGCAGTGTCAACAATATCGTCAACAATGACTACGTTCTTGTCCTTGACATCACCTATTATAGTAATGCTGTCAACCACGTTGGCGCGTGAACGCGTCTTCTGGCACAGTACAAGCGGACAGCCCAGATACTTGGCGTATGCGCTGGCACGCTTCGAACCGCCTACATCGGGAGCGGCCATAATCAGTTCTTCAAGTTTCAGGCTCTGGATGTAGGGCACAAAGATCATTGAAGCGTACAGGTGGTCAACCGGAACGTCAAAGAAACCCTGAATCTGGTCCGCATGAAGGTCCATGGTGATGAGCCTGTCAATTCCTGCAACTGACAGCATGTCTGCCACAAGCTTTGCACCTATTGAAACACGCGGTTTGTCCTTACGGTCCTGACGAGCCCATCCGAAATAGGGGACCACGGCATTGACTGACCTGGCCGATGCACGCTTTGCAGCGTCAATCATGAGCAGCAGCTCCATAAGGTTGTCCGAGTTTGGGAATGTGGACTGTACGACAAAGACATCGGCCCCACGGATTGACTCCTCGTATGAAACGGCAAATTCGCCGTCAGCGAAATGGGACACAATCATGTTGCCGAGCGGGCAGTTCAGATAATCACAAATTTCTTTGGCCAGGTACATAGTGTTCGTACCGCAAAAGACCAGAAAAGGATTTTTGGAATCCATGATGAAATGACTGATTATTTTTATTTTAATTTTTGGTCTGCAAAGGTACAAATAAAAAGCCTATTACTCCTGCTTTTCAGCCGATGTTTTTCTCTTGGAAACCTTATCCGGATTCCCCGAAACGTATGCCTTCCATGTCTTGGGTCCCTTCACCCCCGAATCAGGGCGTCCCATCTGCAGATAATGGCAGTATGCGGCACCCAGAGCATCGGTCGCGTCAAGGAACTTGGGCATCTCCTCCGCATCCAGATGCAGCATGCGCTGCAGCATGCCGGCCACCTGTTCCTTGCTGGCAGTACCGGTTCCCGTAATAGCCATCTTGATTTTCAATGGAGCATATTCTGTAATTGGAACGCTGTGGTTTATTGCCGCGGCAATGGCCACCCCCTGCGCACGCCCCAACTTGAGCATGGACTGCACGTTCTTGCCGAAGAAAGGCGCCTCAATAGCCATCTCGTCCGGCAGAAATTCGTCAATGATGCCGTTCACGCGCTGGAAAATGCGCCCCAGTTTCAGGTACATATCCCCTTCTTTTCTAAGGTCGATGACCCCCATGGCCACGATTGACGCTTTGGTTCCTTCAACCTTGATTACACCGTATCCCATGACATTCGTGCCAGGATCAATGCCCAATATGATTTTTTCTGCTACAGGCTTCATAATTTCACCCACGAAGATAGCGATTATTCCATTCTAATTGCTACCTTTGCCGTCGGAATCAGAAATGATTGGGGCATTAGCTCATCTGGCTAGAGCGTTTGACTGGCAGTCAAGAGGTGACGAGTTCGAGTCTCGTATGCTCCACGTTGAAAATCAAGCACTTACGTAAAAACGTGAGTGCTTTTTTCTTTTGCCGGGAAAACAATGGGAAAACAAGCGAATTTTGAAAACGCCCTGAGAGTACCTTATAAGGCATATTCTATCACTTTCTCCACTTCGCTATCTTCCAGTATCACAGACTGACATTTCGCCGGACATCAGTTCCTTATGGGCTCAGTCGATATTTAGTGGGGGAAGGCATAGATTGAAGCAAGTCTGAACAGGAAGAATTTCTCATCAACGATACCTCTCAGTGCAGCTCTGAATCC
>JAGHSY010000068.1 GCA_018065615.1 Candidatus Colenecus caballi
GGCCGACAACCTGTTGCCTAACCCCTCCATTAAAAGACTCAATCTGCTCAAAAAAGTGAGCTAAAAAGAAAATGTTAACTTAACACCCTAGGACAGTCCCCATTGATCAGTCAGCAAGCAGATCCTTGAGGAACTGGTCCAAATCCTCATCCAGTCCCTGCATCAGTCCCTGGCTGAGCAGGGTGTTGTCCTCATCGAACAGCATGAGTTCCGAAATGGTCTCCATGTCATCATCGACAAGCACGAAAGAGAACGGCTTCCAGATAGCCAGCTGCTCAAGCGGCTGGCTCTGGTCAATCTGCTGAAGCAGACGGCGCAGTTCCTTTTCCATCACTTCATAAAAGTTCTCTTCAGGAATGTCCTGCAGATCGGACAAAGTGGCTGTGCCCAAGTCGCGGTCATCATCGGAAACGGTAACCTGACCAGTCTCACGGACCGGCTGGATATGGATGTCTGTTACGACAGACTGGTCATCGGACTTGCGGAAAGCCTTCAGGGCATTCTCAATGAGTTCCTTCAATTCCTGGAATGATGATTCGCTCAGTTTCATATTGTCTTGTTTTAGAATCTGTTTTGAAATGTTTGATTAAAAATTTTATGAAAGATTTTCGAGATGAAAATCCGATTATTTGAAGGAGCAATGGAGGTCCATTGTGA
Organism: Candidatus Colenecus caballi; assembly: GCA_018065615.1. Classification (GTDB taxonomy): domain Bacteria; phylum Bacteroidota; class Bacteroidia; order Bacteroidales; family Bacteroidaceae; genus Colenecus; species Colenecus caballi. Next base: position 658 of record JAGHSY010000068.1, read on the forward strand.
CTGAAAAGAAACGGATTTTTCAGCCGGAAAGATTTTATAAAAGATTAATTGGAACATTTCAAAACAAATTCTGATGACTTACATCATTTTGCCGTGGCAGTTCTTGAACTTCAGTCCGCTGCCGCACGGGCACGGGTCATTGCGTCCCGGAGTCTTGTCCACCTTAATGGGTTCGCGCACCTGCTGGCGTGTGTCGCGGCCTGCGGCTGCACGCTGGTTCTGGTCATTCAGGTCAACCTTGGTCTCATTGTACTGACGGCGCTGGGCACGGTTCTGTGCGGGGGCTTCACGTACGCGTTCAGGATCGGGTTCCGGAATCTGGCCGCGCATGAGTATGGTCACGGTCTGGTCATTCATCTTGTTGACCATGTTGTCGAACAGGGTCACTGACTCAAGCTTGAAGATGAGCAGCGGGTCTTTCTGTTCATAGCTTGCATTCTGGACTGAATGCTTCAGTTCGTCAAGTTCACGCAGGTTCTCCTTCCAGCATTCGTCAATTGTATGCAGCAGTATTGCCTTCTGGAACGATGTGACAACGCTCCTGCTCTCCGATTCGTATGCCTCCTTCAGGTTGCACGGAATCTGATATACCCTGCGGCCGTCTGTGATTGGAATCAGAATGTTCTCGTAGTGGTCACCCTGCTCTTCGTACACTTTCCTTATAACCGGATTGACAATCTGGGCCATGCGTTCGCACTTGCGCTTGAAATTGTCCATGGCCGATGCAAAGATACGGTCTCCGACCTCATCGGTCTTCATCTTTTCAAATTCGGACTCAGTGAACGGCAGTTCTATTGCAAGCACGCGGAACACCTCCATCTGAAGGCTCTCATAGTCCGCACAGTTTTCAGCAGCACCGGCGGAACGGTCATAGATCATGTTGGCAATATCCATGCCTATGCGCTCACCTATCAGGGCGTGACGGCGTTTCTCATAGACAACGGTACGCTGCTTGTTCATTACGTCATCGTACTCAAGCAGGCGCTTACGGGTGCCGAAGTGGTTCTCCTCAACCTTCTTCTGGGCCTGTTCAATACGTTTTGTAATGAAGCTGTTCTCAATCATCTCATCCTCCTGCAGTCCAAGCTTGTCCATAAGCGGTGCTATGCGCTCGGAACCGAACAGACGCATCAGATTGTCTTCAAGAGATATGAAGAAGACCGATGAACCCGGGTCACCCTGACGTCCGGAACGTCCGCGCAGCTGGCGGTCAACACGGCGGCTCTCATGACGTTCCGTGCCAATGATGGCAAGACCGCCGGCAGCCTTGACTTCAGGTGAAAGCTTGATGTCCGTACCACGTCCTGCCATATTGGTGGCAATGGTCACAATGCTCTTCTGACCGGCTTTGGCAACAATGTCGGCCTCCTTCTGGTGCAGTTTGGCATTCAGCACGTTATGCTCAATCTTGCGCATTGTAAGCATACGGCTCAGCTGTTCACTTATTTCGACCGATGTCGTACCGACAAGTACAGGACGTCCGGCCTTGACAAGGCTTTCTATCTCTTCGATTACAGCCTTGTACTTTTCACGCTTGGTCTTGTATATGCGGTCGTTCTGGTCAATGCGGGCAATTGGCCTGTTTGTGGGAATGACAACCACGTCAAGCTTGTAGATGTCCCAGAATTCTCCTGCTTCAGTTTCGGCCGTACCGGTCATGCCGGCCAGCTTGTGGTACATGCGGAAATAGTTCTGCAGCGTGATTGTTGCAAAAGTCTGGGTGGCAGCTTCAATGTTCACGCGCTCCTTGGCCTCGACAGCCTGATGCAGTCCGTCAGACCAGCGGCGGCCCTCCATGATACGGCCGGTCTGTTCATCGACAATCTTGACCTTGCCGTCTTCTGTCACAATGTAGTCAACGTCCTTCTCAAACATGCAGTATGCCTTGAGAAGCTGGTTGATTGTATGTATGCGGTCACTCTTTATGGCATAGTTGGTCATGAGTTCGTCCTTCTTTGCAAGACGGTCCTCATTTGACATGTCTGTCCTGGCCTCAAGTTCTGAAAGCTGTGATGCAATATCGGGCAGGACAAAGAATTCAGGATCCTTATTGGTGCCGCTCAGCAGTTCCACGCCCCTGTCAGTCAGATCAACGCTGTTAAGTTTTTCATCAATTACGAAATACAGGGGTTCCACAGCTTCGGGCATACGCTTGTTCTGGGCCTCCATGTAAATCTCTTCGGTCTTCTGCATTCCCACCTTCATGCCCGGTTCACTCAGGAACTTGATTAAGGCCTTGTTCTTGGGCAGGGCCTTGAAGCTGCGGAACAGCGACAGGAATCCTTCTGCAACCTCATCCTGATTCTCGGAAACGACCTTCTTGCGGGCTTCGGCCAGGAACTGTGTAGCCAGACGCTTCTGGGCTTCATACAGTTGTTCGACCTGCGGACGCAGTTCTTCAAACATCTGGTCCTCACCCTTTGGAACAGGACCTGATATGATAAGAGGTGTACGGGCGTCATCTATCAGGACAGAGTCAACCTCATCCACAATTGCATAATTATGACCGCGCTGGACCAGTTCATTGGGGTGACCGGCCATATTGTCACGCAGATAGTCAAAGCCGAATTCGTTGTTCGTACCGAAAGTGATGTCTGCACGGTATGCGTTGCGGCGCGCCTCTGAGTTTGGCTGGTGCTTGTCAATGCAGTCCACAGACAGGCCGTGGAACATATACAGCGGGCCCATCCATTCTGCATCACGCTTGGCCAGATAGTCGTTGACCGTAACTACGTGAACTCCGTTTCCGGTCAGTGCATTCAGGAACACAGGCAGGGTGGCCACCAGGGTCTTGCCTTCACCGGTTGCCATTTCGGCAATCTTGCCCTTGTGCAGAACGACACCGCCGAACAGCTGCACATCATAATGGATCATGTTCCAGATTGTGTCATTGCCGCCGGCCACCCAGTGCTGCTGCCAAAGGGCCTTGTCGCCGTCAATGATGACGAAATCATGCCTTGCAGCCAGATCACGGTCAAAGTCCGTGGCTGTCACTTCAACCTGGGCATTCTCCGTAAAACGGCGTGCGGTTTCCTTGATTATGGCGAACACATCAGGAAGGACCTCATCAAGAACCACCTCATAGCGGTCCAGGACCTCTTTTTCCAGTTTGTCTATCTGATTGAACAAAGGCTCGCGCTCTTCGACCTCGGTCTGTTCGACCTTTGCCTTGAGTTCATCAATCTTCTGTCTTTCAGGAATAGTGAAATCCTTTACCTTCTTTCTGATTGTCTGTGTAGCCTCACGCAGTTCGTCATTTGAAAGTTTTTCGTACTTGGGGTAAACTGCCTTGATCTTCTCAACCCATGGCTGTATTTCCTTGATGTCACGGGTCTGTTTGTTGCCGAACAGCTTGCCTATAAATTCATTGAAACCCATTATGCGGAATTTGTTATATGTTACTACTTGCCTGGTACATGCAAAATCCGTACCAAAATGCAAAGATACTCTTTTTTTCAATCTTTCATGTCATATTTGTCAGTCTTTGGTCCGATGTACATTTTGCATAATTTTTTGTTTGAAGAATGAATCAGTTCGTATATCTTTGCACCTTGATTATAATAGTTCGTATATATATACAATATTCATGAATATGAAGATACCTTTGAGAAGTGACCAGTGTACTACAGGCCGTAGAATGGCTGCAGCACGAGCCCTTTGGGTAGCAAACGGAATGAAGAAGGAACAGTTCGGCAAGCCTATAATTGCCATTGCAAATTCCTTCACGCAGTTCGTACCTGGACACACGCACCTTCATGAAGCGGCACAGATTGTCAAGGCCGAAATAGAGCGTCTTGGCTGTTACGCCGCCGAATTCGACACCATAGCCATTGATGACGGCATAGCAATGGGACATGACGGCATGCTTTACTCGCTGCCCTCACGCGACATCATTGCTGACAGCGTGGAATACATGGTCAATGCCCACAAGGCCGATGCCCTGGTATGCATAAGCAACTGTGACAAGATAACCCCCGGCATGCTCATGGCCACCATGCGCCTGAACATACCCACCGTATTCGTGAGCGGCGGTCCTATGGAGGCCGGAGAATGGAAAGGACAGCACGTTGACCTTATTGACGCAATGATCAAGGCCGCCGATGACAGTTACTCGGACAATGACATAAGGACTCTTGAAGACAGCGCATGTCCCGGCTGCGGATGCTGTTCGGGCATGTTCACGGCAAACTCCATGAACTGTCTGACAGAGGCTCTGGGATTCGCACTTCCCGGAAACGGCACCATTCTGGCAACCCACGCAAACCGTGTGCAGCTCATGAAGGATGCTGCAAAGCTCATTGTCAGGAACGCATTGGCATACTATGAGGACGGAGACGACAGTCTGCTTCCGTTGAACATAGCAAAGAAACAGGCTTTTGAAAACGCCATGACGCTTGACATTGCCATGGGCGGTTCGACCAACACCGTACTGCACCTGCTGGCTGTTGCAACAGAAGCCGGCGTGGATTTCAGCATGGATGACATTGACCGTCTGTCACGCAAGGTCCCATGCCTTTGCAAGGTAGCCCCGAACACCCAGAAGTACCACGTTCAGGAAGTGGGACGTGCCGGCGGTGTGCTGGGCATCATGCAGCAGCTGAAAAAGGGCGGTCTGCTGAACGTTCAGGCCATGAACGTGACCGGCTCAAACTACGGACAGCTGACCGATGAATACGATCTTGAAAAGCCACAGCCGTCAGCTGAGGCAGAACGCATATACGCATCGGCTCCGGGTGGCAGGTTCTGCAACACGCTGGGCGCACAGAACTGCATGTATGACAGCTTTGACACGGACCGTACGGAAGGCTGCATACGCGACCTTCAGCACGCATACTCCAAAGACGGCGGTCTGGCTATCCTGAAAGGCAACATTGCCGTTGACGGCTGCGTTGTCAAGACTGCCGGCGTTGATGAAAAGATCTGGAAGTTCTCCGGCCCGGCAAAGGTGTTCGACTCACAGGAAGACGCCGTTGACGGCATCCTTGGCGGAAAGGTCGTATCAGGAGACGTGGTCGTCATTACACATGAAGGTCCCAAGGGAGGTCCGGGCATGCAGGAAATGCTCTATCCCACATCATACATCAAGTCAAAGCACCTTGGCAAGGAATGCGCGCTGATTACCGACGGCCGTTTCAGCGGCGGAACATCGGGCTTGAGCATAGGCCACATATCACCGGAAGCGGCAAGCGGCGGTGCTGTAGGCAAGATTGTTGACGGAGACATCATTGACATTGACATACCCGCACGCAGCATAAACGTACGTCTCAGCGACAGTGAACTGGCGTCAAGACCAATGCGTCCCATGACCCGCAAGCGTGCAGTCCCCAAGAGCCTCAAGGCCTATGCCAACATGGTAAGTTCGGCCGACAAGGGTGGAACCAGAATTATAGAGTAAGCACATGGCTAACATTATGACTGGCGCCGAAGCGCTAATACAATCACTGCTTGATCAGGGTGTGGACACCACGTTCGTTTACCCCGGCGGTACCATTATCAGGGTGTTCGACGCCCTGTTCTCACACCGTCCCGAACTGAGGCAGATTCTGGTCCGCCATGAGCAGGGCGCCACACATGCAGCACAGGGTTACGCACGCATATCGGGCAAGACCGGCGTGGCCATTGTCACCAGCGGTCCCGGCGCGACCAACACCCTGACCGGCATCAGTGACGCCATGCTTGACAGCACTCCTATTGTAGTCATTGCAGGACAGGTCGGAACCGATGCCCTTGGAACGGACGCTTTCCAGGAAATAGACCTGGTGGGCGTGACCCAGCCAATAACAAAATGGAGTTACCAGATACGCCGTGCCCAGGACATTCCATGGGCCGTCGCACGCGCATTCTACATTGCACAGTCTGGCCGCCCGGGTCCCGTAGTGCTGGACTTCTCCAAGACCGCACAGAACGAGACCATAGACTACAGGCCTGAAAAGATTGACTTCATACGCAGCTACGTCCCGTCACCGGAACCTGACATGGAGCAGATTGAAGCTGCCGTATCTCTCATAAACAGCAGCAGCAAACCCCTTGTCCTGGTAGGCCACGGAGTGGAGCTTGGTGGTGCGGAACAGGAACTGAAGGCGTTCATCGAAAAGGCCGATGCCCCTGCCGCCCGCACCCTGCTTGGTCTGTCCGCCCTTCCATCGGACCACAGGCTGAACATGGGCATGCTTGGCATGCACGGCAACCTTGCCCCCAATGTCATGACCAACAGGTGCGATGTCCTGATTGCCGTTGGCATGCGCTTTGATGACCGCGTGACCAGTGACGTGAACTTCTACGCCCGCCAGGCAAAGATTATTCACCTTGACATAGACAAGTCCGAATTCGGCAAGAACGTAAAGCCCGATGTAGCCGTCCTGGGTGACTGCCGCAGGACTCTGGCGCTCATCACCGAACGCATTGACAAGGCCTGCCACAAGGAGTGGATTGACAGTTTCAAGCCACTTGAGCAGGAAGAGCATGAGAAAGTGATTGAAGGCGCCATACACCCCAAAAACGGTCCCCTGCTTATGGGCGAGGTCGTAAACGCCGTTGCGCAGCAGGCTCCTGCTAACGCGGCTCTTGTCACAGACGTGGGCCTGAACCAGATGTTCGCCGCCCGTTACTTCAAATACAACGTTCCCAGAAGCATAATCACTTCGGGCGGCCTTGGCACCATGGGCTTCTCACTGCCCGCAGCCATAGGCGCAACTTTCGGAACAGACAGCCGCATGGTATTCTCATTCCAGGGAGACGGCGGTTTCCAGATGAACATACAGGAACTGGGCACCATCATGGAGACAGGCGCTCCGGTCAAGATAATTGTCATGAACAACAGTTATCTTGGCAATGTAAGGCAGTGGCAGCAGATGATGTTTGACAGCCGATATTCTTGCACGCCGATGAAGAGCCCCGATTTCGGCCAGATTGCATCGGCCTACTCCATTCCCTACAGGAAGGTCACTGACCGCAGCCAGCTGGCAGATGCTGTCAGTGAAATGATTGCGGCTCCGGGAGCGTACATACTTGAGACAACGGTCATGTCCGAAGAAAACGTCATGCCAATGATTCCCGGACACAAGCCTGTTGACAAGATGATATTCACCATTGATGAAGATTGGAAATGATGGAAAAGACACTATACACTCTGATTGTCCACTCTGAAAACATTGCCGGTGTCCTTAACCAGATCACCGCGGTTTTCACACGGCGTCAGGTCAACATTGAAAGCCTGAACGTATCGGCATCATCAATAAAGGGCATCCACCGCTACACCATCACAGCATGGAGCGACAGGGAGACCATTGAAAAGATTGTCAACCAGATTGAAAAGAAGGTCGATGTCCTGCAGTGCCGCTATTTTACCGATGACGAGATTTTCATGCAGGAGGTCGCATTATATAAGGTGGTGACATCGGTCCTGATTGAAAAGCCCGCAATGAATGAAATAATAAGGAAGTACGATGCCAAACTCATTGAGGTGAACCAGACATTCTCAGTAATAGAGAAGACCGGCAACACCCATGACATCATGGCCCTGAATGAGGAACTCACCGCCCAGGGCGGAATGCTGCAGTTTGTCAGTTCGGGACGTGTGGCAATTACCAGGGCACGCATTGAACATGTAAGCGAATACCTGGAAAAGGTAGGAAAGCAGTATGGAATAAAGAATTTATAACCCAAATAACTTTTATTATGGCAAAAATGAATTTTGGCGGTGTCATTGAAGAGGTGATGACACGTGAAGAATTCCCTCTGGTAAAGGCAAGGGGAGTGTTGAAGAACGTAACAATCGCAGTCATAGGCTACGGTGTCCAGGGTCCCGGTCAGGCCTGCAACCTGCGTGACAACGGTTTCAACGTAATCGTCGGCCAGCGTCAGGGCAAGACATATGAAAAGGCTGTTGCCGACGGTTGGGTACCCGGCAAGACCCTTTTCTCAATCGAGGAAGCCGCACAGAAGGGCACAATCATCTGCATGCTTCTGTCCGATGCCGCCCAGATGCAGCAGTGGCCTGTCATCAAGCCCTATCTGACAGCCGGCAAGACCCTGTACTTCTCACACGGCTTTGCAATCACCTGGAACGACCGCACCGGCGTTGTTCCTCCAAAGGATATCGATGTAATCATGGTCGCTCCCAAGGGTTCAGGCACATCACTCCGTACCATGTTCCTTGAAGGCCGCGGTCTGAACAGTTCATACGCAATCTATCAGGATGCATCAGGCAAGGCACTTGAAAAGGTTCTCGCCTTCGGTATCGGCATCGGTTCAGGTTACATGTTCGAAACCACATTCATCCGCGAGGCCACCAGTGACCTTACCGGTGAGCGCGGTTCACTGATGGGTGCAATCCAGGGTCTGCTCCTTGCACAGTACGAGGTTCTGCGTGAGAACGGCCACACTCCTTCAGAAGCATTCAATGAGACTGTCGAGGAACTGACACAGTCACTCATGCCGCTGTTCGCAGCAAAGGGTATGGACTGGATGTATGCAAACTGCTCGACTACAGCACAGCGCGGTGCTCTGGACTGGATGGTTCCTTTCCACGATGCCATCAAGCCTGTTGTTGAAAAGCTGTACGCAAGCGTACGTTGCGGTAACGAAGCCCAGATTTCCATTGACGCCAACTCAAAGCCCGACTACCGTGACGGACTTGAGAAGGAGCTCAAGGCACTGCGCGAAAGCGAAATGTGGCAGACCGGTGCAGTTGTACGCAAACTGCGTCCTGAAAACAACTGATTTCTGTAACGGCATTCAAAAAAAAAGAGGGTGTTCATCCTCTTTTTTTTTGCTACAGACATAAAGAAAGAGGATGGCCAAATGGTCATCCTCTTTCTTTTATCAGAATTCCGATCAGAAAATCTTGTAGCGGTTGTCTTCAATATCGGCCTTGATTACAAGCTCATTGAAGATCTGCTGTGAGCTGGTGAGCTGGCGTGAATCAAGAGTCTGAATACGAAGCTTCTCAGCTGCCTCATCATAAGCAGTTGTATTGTTCTCTACAGAAATCTTCTTGGCTACGAATGCACAGCCTGTTCCCTGCATAGGAAGTGAAAGTTCATCAACTGCAAGATTGCTTACGCTTGGTCCGACAGCAATTTCATTGGCCCTTGATGATGCAACGTATGCATAGTTCGTAAAGTTCAGATACTTGATGGTGTCAAAAGCAATGCCTTCAACAGACTTCAGTTCATCAATTGTCTTGCCGGCAAGCTTATCCTTGAGGACATCGAACTTCTTGCCGTTCAGGGCATCCAGATACAGCATGGAATTTGCGGCATCCATTGAAAGGTAGCCTTTCGGATGGATCTTGTCAACTGCAACAACCAGCAGACGGTCGTTTGCATTACCGGCCTCATAGATATTTGAAACTTCACCTTCCTGAGCGCCGAAAGCCCAACGCAGTGCATCATGAGACTTGGCAACGCCAGCCACATTGTTGCTGAAGCTTTCAAAACGTGGAAGATAGAGCAGATGGAAATCGGAATCATCGGCATTTGCCTTGAGATCATCAAGAGTCGTGTTCTGAGCTATGAAAAGGCTCAGCTTGTTGTATGCCGCATTGCTGGTTTCGGAACTGAACTCGACCGGACGCTTAACGATTGCCACGTTGTACTTCTTGACCGGAGTCTTTACATCGGTAACCTTGAGAATAAGGTTGGCACCGGTAACCTTCAGGTTGGCAACCTCACCCTTCTTCATGCTGTTGAGCTTGTTAAGGTAAAGGGCATTGTCACCGCTGATTGATGCAGGTTCATATGCGTCAGCACCCAGCCACTGGGCCTCACCGCTCTGGCCGTACTTTTCAGCAATGGCATTGAAGTCTGCTCCCTTGCTGACAGCAGTGTAAATGCTGTCTGAAAGTCTTGTCATTTCAGCTTCATCTTCAGCTACAACCTGAATCAGAGCAAACTGGATTGAATCATAACCGTTTGCGGTACCAAGGACCTTGAATGTGGTATATGAATCCTCGAATTCGTTATAGTAGGGACCGAAAACGCCGTTTGCGTTGACTGAATCAAGTCTGGCAGCGACATCTTCAGGAAGATTCTTCGTTGAACGTGCAACTTCACTGAATGTCTCTACAGAACCTGAACGGCGCATGAATGCTGCATAGTCATCAGTCTGTTCCTCCAGCTGTGTAGTGATTTCATTGATTTCTGCAAGAAGAGCCTGACGGTCTGCATCACTGGGTTCGATTGCATAGTCAATGTAGTAGATGTCACGGCTTTCAGAATAAGTGCGAAGAGATTCCTTGTTCTTCTCATAAGCCTTGGTGAGATCTGAATTTGTCAGAGTCACGTCATCATCGGAAATAGAAGAATAAGGAAGTGAAGCCATAAGCACGTCATATCTTTCAAGACGGTTCTTGAATGATTCTTTGGCTGCAATTGAATTCGGTACGATGGCTGCATTGATCAGAGAGACATACTTGCTGTAAAGAAGGCCGCTACGGATGTCATTCTCAATGAAGAGCCAGTACTTGTACATGCTGTCATAATATGCCAGTTCGTCCGGAGACACCATTGAACGGTCAAGTGAGGAATAACCTGCGATGAATGCCCTCAGATTGTCTGCATCGAACTGACCGTCTGCATTACTGAAAGGAGTGTTTGCCAGAACGGGATCCTGACCGAGTTCGATGACTGAACGTACTTCTGCATCTGTAACGGTAATGCCAAGAGCGCCGCAAGCCTTTTCAAGAAGGTTGTTGCGGACCATCATGCTCCAGGTCTGGTCCTTGATGCTGTTGTTCATGTCTTCTGTCAGTTCCTGACCCTGCATTGTGAACTTTACGACTTCAGTATAGTTCTCCAGTTCGCTCTGGAAATCCATTGCTGAAATTTTCTTGCCGTCAATAGTTCCGACATACTGAACTCCCTGGTTAGGACGGATAATCTTCCAAGCGTCACCAAGGATAAAGGCCAGCATAGCAAGGCCGATCACGATAAGAAGCAGTGGACCTTTGCTTCTGATTTTCTGTAATGTTGCCATTTTATTGTTGTTTTTATTTGTTTTTTGCCTGTAATGGTCCGCCAAAGCGGGTAAAAGCGCACAAAATTACTAAAATTTGTTTACTTCACACCATTTTCCACCTTATTTATTACATAACTCGACCAGTTCAATCTTCGTTTCGCCAAGTTTGAGAATGCGCAGGGTATAATCGCCGACCTGAAGCTTTTCATTGACTTTAGGGAATCCTTTAACCTTACTCAATATCAGTCCGCCAATAGTCATGTACTCATCGGACTCAGGAATATTCAGGCTGAACATTGTATTGATTCTGGATATCTCCATGCGGCCGGACAGGAGATATCCGTCATCGGTCTTCTTTGCAATAAGCTGGCTGACATCGTGTTCGTCCTCAATATCTCCAAGTATTTCCTCTATGATGTCTTCAAGGGATACTATCCCCGACGTTCCGCCAAATTCGTCAACGACAACGGCAAGGCTCTTCTTACGGGCCATAAGCTGTTTCATAAGCTTCTGAGCCATAAGAGTTTCAGGCACGAACGGCACCTGCTGGATATGCTGCAGCCAGTCATCGGAATGACGGAACAGTTCAGAAGAGTGGATATACCCTATGATATGGTCCATATCTCCGTCATATACCAGAATCTTGGAATAGCCGGTCTCAATGAAACGCTCACGCAGTTCCTTTGCCGTCACATCCTTTCCAACTGCACAAATTTCATTGCGCGGAACCATGCAGTCACGGGTCTTCACATTCGAGAAGTCAAGCACGTTCTGGAATATGCGGACTTCCGATTCCGGTTCCTTGTCATCATTGCCGGACGTCAGACCGGACTGTATGAAATAGTCCAGATCCACTTTTGTGAAAGCCTTTTCAGTATTCTCCCTGTCAATCCTTACACCGAACAGTCTCAAAAGGGCACGTGAAAGCCAGGTCGTGAAGGCCGATATGGGATACAGTATGATGTAGATCAGATATAGCGGAACTGCCAGAATATTCAGCTTCCCGTTTGGATTGTTGCGGAACACTGTTTTGGGAACATATTCTCCAATGACAATGACAATGGCCGTCGATACGAATGTCTCCAGCACGACAAGCACGAATTCATTGGAAAACAGGTCAGGTGGCAGCAGCAGTTCAATCAGCCTGGCCATCATGGTGCTGTATATGACCAGAGCAATGTTGTTTCCGACCAGCATGGTCGAAATGTAAAGGTTCGGATTATGGAAGAAGCGGCCCAGAATTCTTGAACTGAACGTATTGCGTTCACAGTCCATCTCAAACCTTAAACGGTCCGATGACACAAACGCTATCTCCAGCCCGGAAAACAGAGCTGAAAAGAACAGGGCAATAAGGAGTATGGTCAGTGTATGGCTCATTCTTCATCACTTACCGGGAACACGCCTTCAGTCTGCCGTATTGTATATTCCGTCAGATTATTGTTTGATTCAAAGCCGCGTCCTATTATGGTCTGGTTCTCCTGATCAATTCTGATGAGACTGTCCGAATACATTCTGTTTGTCCTGTTGTTCACAAACAGCAGATGGGTGTCGAACTTCTCATTTCTGACATTCTCGGCATGAACATTACGTCTGAGTTCCCAAAGCTCTTCATTCATGTAATAGTAGGCAGTATCGGCTATGATTGAAGACTCAACCTGCATGGCAGAATCCAGAATTTCAAGCAGAATGCCTTCTTCCATGCTGTAGAAGGGACGTTTCATCTTGTCATATATGTCCCATGATTCAGCTATCACATGATATCTTACTATTCCGTTTTCTGAAATGAGCATGTCAACGCCACGGGTACTCATGACCGATACCGAGTCACGGTTTGTAACAGCCTTGCCAAGCTGCTTGCCGTTCCGGTTGCAAGACGTACACAAAAACGACGAGACAACCGTCGCTATGACGGTTGCCGCGTACAGTAAATATTTCCTCGGTTTCGAACCGGCGGGATCTGTCATTTATCTGATTGTGGTAGTCTCGTTGATCCAGCCGCCGATTTCAACCTTGTCGCCGGCCTTGAGTGACAGCATGAAAAGATCTTCCGATGCGGGGCAGTGCTTTGAATATTCCTTTATCAGGCTGTTTGCCTTTTCTGCAACAGACGGATCAACTCTCTTTGCCTGCTCCAGTTTGTCAAGAACTGCAAAATATGCACATGCGTCCAGATTGGGATCCTTGTCAGTCCAATGGTGCTTTACGCCATAGAGCTGTGCAAGTGTTATATAGGGATTGCCGTTGTTGGGATTGGCGGCAATGGCCTTGTTTGCGAATGAACGGGCGCGGTCATAATTGTCCTTTGACAGCCAGAGTGTTGCCATTGTCTGGTATGTCTCGGACTGGCCCTGCTTGTCTTCATCAAGGTCTGCAGCCTGCTGGTAGTATTCCAGAGCCTTGTCAATGTCATCACGCTGCTTGAGATACAGATATCCAAGACTCTTGGCGGTCTTGACCGACGGAGAAATGTTGTGGGCATATTCTGCGGCTGTGAAATATGCGTCCGATGACTTGCAGTCAAAGATTGACATCAAAGTGACCACCTTGTTGAGATAATCAAGATTATCCTTGTTCTCTTCAATCTTGGGACCGTAAATGTTCTGAAGGGTCTCACAGTCAGCGGCACCGCTCTTTACAAAGTAGCCGTCAATGTTCTCCTTGGTCTTGGCAGCCTGCTCCAGTGCCTGTTCGTTGGTCTGTGTAGCCAGATATACGTCGATGTATTCTGCGCAGTCAAGATAGTCTTGAAGGATAGCCTCCCTGTATTCCTCATTGTCGGGTTTTGACTTGTATCTCTGTGAAGAGAACTTCATCAGGTCATCAAGAACATAGTATGCGGTCTTATCCTTACCCATGTCAACAGCCTTGCGCAGTTTCTCATAGACGGCGTTCAGCGCGGGTTTGGGATTGTAAGCGACAAAGTCATGAGCCATCTGACCGTAGATGTCATATTCCTGAGCCTGGTTCTTTGACTGGGCGTTAAGCTTGTCAAGGTACTGCAGACGCTGTTCGTAAACCTTCTGGAGTTCCTGGGAATACTGGAGCTTCTTTTCTGCGTCAGTTTCATTCTTGTACATCCAGCGCAGAATCTTCACACCGTTCGTATAAGTATTGACCGATGCCAGAGGAGCCTCTTCAAAAACCAGTTTCCAGCCCTGTTCGTATGCATCCTTATAATTGCCAGTCTTGACATACTCTGAATAGATGCTGATATTTCTGAGAGTATTGATGCTGTCCTGTCCATGTCCATAGCGAGAACCGTCTTCAACGCCCTTCTGTGCATAAGCGCCCGTTGTTGCTGTAATCAGCGCAAGGGCAATCATTCCAATTTTTTTCATATTCATAATGACTTTTCCGTTAATTCTCATAATTAAGATATATGCTATACCTTGTTGGTTAAATCAGTCAACCATCCATTTCATGAACCACCGTTCAAGGAATGTGACACCTATGTTGATCCTGAAGTAATTTTCCACAATCATGCCTTTTGCCATTGGCTGGACCCTGACATATTCTCCTGACACATGCAGGTAAGCCATGCTGTTGTACGATGAATTGACCGGCATTGACATGCCTGCCGTAACACCGAATTCCCACGGTCCCTTACTGTCACCGACCATGACATAAGGCTGGGCGAACCTTGCGCCAACCTGATAGGATGCACGCTTGAACATGTTCTTGCTGTACTCATCGGGCTGGATCATATAACCGGCCGATGCAGTCAGGCGGTCCAGGCCGTACTGTTCTCCAAAGAACCTTGCCTTTGACCAGGTCTGATATGACACGTCGGCACCTATCATGCCCCTGTTCCACCTGTATGTGAATCCGGCGGTCATAAGTTCCGGCATGGAGAAAGCGTCTGAAACCGATACGGTGTCTGTGGCAATCTTTGTCGCCTCACTTTCCATATCCAGTGCCGGGGTATATGTGGCGCCAAGCACAAGTGTGCTGCCTGAAACGTTCAGAGTGCTCTGAATGCCGAAATCCAGTTTCAGCGCAGCCATATCGGCCGTTTTGCTGATATTGGTGGACGCTATTCCTGTTGAAGAGAATGTTGTCGGTGATGAAAGTGTCATGTCACCGGTAAGATATGATGCATTCACACCAACTGAAAGCCATCCTGACGGTCTCCAGCCCAGTCCGGCCATGAACTGTCTCAAGGCTCCTGTTCCCGAATTGGCCGATGTCGATGTCACAACGCCGTCCTCATCGCGGCGGATGACCTGGCTGGAAGAGAATTCATATCCGATTTTTGAAAACGGCATGAAACCCAACGTCATTCCCACCTTGGGAAGTATCCTGAACTGCATGGCCATGTGGTCGATGCCGGCATTTGTCGCGTTGACCCTTACGCCGTTCTCCTGAAAACTGGCAAAACTCAGGGACAGTCCCATATCGGCAATGAATGTCAGGGTATCGACGGAAGAATATGATGCAGGGTTCTTGACATTTATTCTGTTCGGCATTCTGAAACCTGCACCTATGCCGCCCATTGACTTGGCAATGCCTATTGAGTTGTCTGACAGCAAGCCATATCCGAAGCGGGAATACGGAGAATTGATTCCGGTTTGTGCTGAAACGGATACTGACACCAGCAGAGCCAGAATCAGAGTGATGGTTGGAAACAGATTGCCAGTTCTATTCTTCATTGTAGCTGAGTATGCAGGCCATGCCCCTGAAGACAAGGTTATGCACTGCAAAAATAGGTGTTTTCCCCTTTAAAACAAAGTGTTCCGAGCCACCTCCGGTTAAAAAAACCAAAAGTGAAGGACTTTGTGCTTCCAAATGTGAAATATATCCTGCTATCTCATTGGCAATTCCGGTCACCACGCCGCTGCGTATTGCGGTTTGAGTATCATATCCGAACTGCGGACAGTCACCATCGGACCCTACCAGCGGCAATACTCCGGTATGCTCATGCAAAGCCTTGAATCTCAATCCGATGCCGGGTGCAATATTGCCGCCACGGAATTCGGCATCGGAAGAAACGAAGTCAAATGTGACGGCTGTGCCCGCATCGATTACAAGCTTGTCTCCATCCGGATGCATGGCCCATGCTCCGACAGCTGCAGCAAGCCGGTCCATACCAAGAGTTTCAGGAGTCCGATATGAGTTCTTGATCGGAATGGGAGTCTCATGAGTCAGCCGGACAAGTCCGATTTCCTGCATCCACTCTGACACACTGGCCGGGACAGGACGGACAGAGCACCACATTCCGCCGTCAATCCTGATGCCGGACAGGCTGTCCTGCAGTCTTTCCAAAACTGCGGGACCGCAGTACACGTCACGTATCAGGTCGCCGTCACTGACAGCAGCCTTCACGCATGTGTTCCCAAAATCAAGCAGCAATTTCATAAGCGCCCGCAAAAATAATTAACTTTGCAGAACAACACAAGACAAATTCAAATGAAGAAGTTTCTGAGTCTGCTGACACTATGCCTTACAGTACTTATTCCCAACGTGAAGGCTGGTGACAGCATCAGCGTAAGTCTGCTTACATGCCAGCCGGGCAAAATCATATATGAACTGTACGGCCACACGGCTGTACTGGTCACTGATTACGGACGCCAGACCCAGGTTGTCTATAACTACGGCATGTTTGACTTTTCCGCCCCGCACTTCATCTGGCGGTTCACAATGGGACAGACAGACTATGTCCTGGGCTCAACTTCTCTGCGCCATTTCATAAGGGAATATGCGGACCGCGGGTCAAAAGTTTACTGTCAGACGCTGAACATATCACAGAAGGAGGCAGGCCTGCTGCGTGATCTGCTTGAAGACAACTGCCTGCCGCAGAACCGCGTTTACCGTTACAATTTCCTGTACAACAACTGCGCGACAATGGCGCTGGACAAGATCTTGGAAAGCATTGACGGAACGGTAACTTTCCCTGAAACCGACACTACACTGTCTTTCAGGACCGTACTCACAGAACACACATGTGTACAGCCATGGAGCGAATTCGGCGTTGACCTGATTGTCGGCGCCAGTGCCGACCTGCCGCTCAAAGACAGACAGGAGGCGTTCGCACCCCTTTATCTCATGGAGATGGTAAGCAAAGCAACAATCACTGCCACTGACTCACTTGAAACGGTGCGCCCAATGGCCATGCCGGCCTATGAACTTGTCAGTCCGGATCATGAAGTCGATTTCGGACAGCCGCTGCTGACTCCAATCCAGGTCATGTGGCTGTTCCTCATGTTTACGCTCATTGTATGTCTGCTCGGATGGTACAGGGAAAGACAGTTCAGGCTGTTTGACGCCTGCCTTTTCGGATTCCAGGGCCTTGTCGGCATTGTAATAGGACTCCTTTACTTCTTTTCCGAACACCCGACCATGGATTCAAACTGGCTTGTCATTGTTCTGAATCCCATTCCGCTGATCTGTCTGCCATTCATGTTGCGCAACATGAGAAGAGGCGCGACCGACTGGTTCCTGATTGGAGAGTTCGCAATCTGCGCAGCATTCGTTCTCTGCAGCGGATTCATTCCTCAGGACATTGAACCGGCGGTTCTTGTGTTCGTTGCCACTCTTGCTCTGCGCGCGCTGAATTCACTGGCCTTTATGCTTTTCAGGAAAATGCGTTCCCAGTCCGGAGCTCGCCGCAGCAGTTCACGGATTCCGGTAATACTTTTACTGCTGTCTCTGATTCCGGCTTCCATGCAGGCAAAAACAGAAAAAAGGCCAAAACTGGTTGTAGGCATTGTCATCGACCAGCTGGACGGTGAAAATCTTGAAAGGATGCTGCCAGTTCTTGGTGATGACGGTTTCAAGAAACTGTGGACTCTCGGATACAACAGGACTGAAGCCACCTTTGATTTTGAAGGACCGGACAGGGCTTCGGCCGTGGCATCGGTCCACACAGGCGCATCACCATTCCAGCACGGCATTGTGGCCGGACGGTGGATGAATCCGAGAACCCTGAATGCGTCTTCGCCCATTGACGACAGCAACTACGCCGGAATAAATACGATTGAACATTCGTCACCATGCAGGCTGCTGGCAACCAATCTGGCTGACGAAATGAAACTGGGTTCTGCCGGACGTGCCAAAGTCTGTTCCATTGCAATTGAACGTGACGCCGCCATTCTTGCCGCAGGACATGAGGCCGATGTTGCCGTCTGGATGAACAGCGATGACTGCCGCTGGTGCTCATCGGACTATTACGGAATACTTCCCGCATGGATTGATGAAAGGAATGACGTTGAATGGACCAACATTGAATGGAAACCGGTATTCCCGACCGGCGCTTATGTCCAGCTGTCGGAAAGCGAGCGGTACCGCCCGTTCAGCTACACCTTCAGAAAGAACGATGCATGGGATTTCAGAACTTCACCGTTTGCAAACGACAAGGTGACTGAACTGGCTCTTGCAGCCGTTGACGGCATGGGACTTGGGCGTGATGACGTGCCTGACCTCCTGACCCTGACACTTTATGCCGGCAATTTCAAGCACACCCCCACTTCTCTGTGGTCTCTGGAACAGCAGGACATTTATGTACGTCTGGATCAGAACATTGCAGACCTGGTGCGCAAGATAGGAGACAGGATAGGACTTGATGACGTGCTGTTCTTTCTGACCTCAACAGGCTATTCCGATTCCGGTACACCGGATCTTGAAGGCACCAGAATCCCAACCGGCACAGTAAGCATGGAAAGGACAGCCGCCCTGCTCAACCTGTACCTGGGTGCAAAATTCGGCAGCGGCAAATATGTCGAGACATACCACCGCAACCAGTTCTATCTGAACCATGACCTTATTGAAGACAACGGCCTGGCCATGCATACAGTTCTGGAAAGCTGCGTTGACCTTCTGGTTCAGGTAAGCGGAATAAGAAACGTCCTTCTGTTAAGGGATCTGATGTCAATGATTCCGGACATGGAGTCGGCCAGAAAGCGCAATGCCGTCAACAACAGCTGTTCAGGAGACATAATCATTGATGCCATTCCGGGCTGGGGCATTCAGGATGAGAAGGATGGTACGACCATTTACCGCAAAAGGACAGACCGCCCCTTCCCTGTCATTCTGTACGGCAACGGAATACGTTCCGAAATCAATCATGATCCTATTTCCATCAGCGTGCTGGCTCCAACCATTGCGGCACTGACCGGGAATGACTCTCCGAATGCCTGTGTGGCCGGAGCCTTGAAAAACCTGAAATAAAATGACTAACTTTGCATTCAGAAACTAAAGACAAAAGAAATATATGGAAAAGAAATTCATCAGCCTTTCATACGACCTCATGCTCAAGGACGGTGACGGCAAACTTTACAAATACGAAAGTGCACCCAAAGAACGTCCTTTCAGGTTCATTACCGGAATCGGTTACGCTCTTGACCTGTTTGAAAGCAATGTGGCCGCATTGAAACCAGGTGAGAAATTCGAATTCCAGATTCCCTGCGCACAGGCATACGGCGAATATGACAAGGAGAACGTGCTGGAACTAGACAAAGGCATATTCCTGCGTGACGGAAAGTTCGATGACGAACATGTCAAGCTTGGAGCCATAATCCCTTTGAGTGACGGCGAGCATACCTTCAACGCCACCGTGACCGACATCAGTGCAGACAAGGTCACCGTGGACCTGAACCACCCTCTGGCCGGTGAGGACCTGACATTCAAGGGCATGATTCTGGAATCACGTCCGGCCACACAGCAGGAGATTGATGACATTCTCCACCCCAAGTGCCACGGATGCGGCGGCCATTGCGGTGAAGGCGACTGCAACTGCCAGGGTGACTGCAACGACTGCAAATAAATGAACACCATAGGACGGCTGCTTACACTTACCACCTTTGGCGAATCACACGGTCCGGCCATTGGAGGCGTGCTTGACGGGATTCCGGCAGGCATATCCATTGATACGTCTCTTGTAGAAAAGCAGATGGAACGCCGCCGTCCGGGACAGAACAGACTGGTAAGCGCCCGCCGGGAACCTGATCAGGTGGAGTTCCTGTCCGGAATCTTTGAAGGCAGGTCAACCGGAGCCCCCATTGCCTTCATTATCAGAAACACTGACGCACGCAGTCAGGACTATGAACAACTGAAAGACGTTTTCCGTCCGTCACATGCCGACTACACCTGGCAGGAACGCTACGGCATACGTGACTGGCGTGGAGGCGGACGTGCATCGGCCCGAGTTACAGCCCCCATCTGTGTGGCTGGTGCGCTGGCAATGACAGCCTTGAAAAGCATCATGCCACAGCTGTCAATTGAAGCCGCCATTTCACAAGTGGGCCCCATAACCGTAAATGGCACAGAGTCCGATGCAAAGGTTGAAGCCCTGCTTGACAGACTCAGGAAGGAGGCCGATTCCACCGGAGGCGTGATAACATGCACCATTGACGGACTGCCGGCCGGCATTGGCAACCCGGTCTTTGACAAGCTTCAGGCGGGACTTGCCGCAGCCATGATGGGCATCAATGCCGCTAAGGGCTTTGAGTACGGAGACGGATTCCAGGCCGCATCACAACTGGGTTCTCAGCACAATGACGCATTCCTTATGAAAGACGGGAAGGTTGTGACAGCCACTAACCACAGCGGCGGAATACAGGGAGGCATAAGCAACGGACAGCCCGTCACGTTCCGTGTGGCGTTCAAGCCCACACCCACTATAGGCAAGCCGCAGCAGACCGTAACATCGGACGGAAAGGAAACGGTTCTGGAAGCGGAAGGACGTCATGACCCGTGCGTCGTACTCAGGGCTGTTCCCATAGTGGAATCACTTGCCGCGCTGGTAATCCTTGACCAGTGGCTGTGCGGATCAAGAAAGTAAACTGTCAATGGAATCTGCAAGTTCCTGCATGGAATGAAGCAGAAACGACGGCTTTTCAGCCAGCAGTATGTCATCGGACAAGGGACCGGTATTGACTGCAATGGTCTCTATTCCGGCAGCCACTCCGGCACGTATGCCAAGCGGGGCGTTTTCAACCACAACAGCCTTGGACGCAGGAACGCCTGCAATTGAAAGGCCTTTCAGATAAGGATCAGGATAGGGCTTGCCGCGCTTCACGTCAAAAGAGGTCACCATGCGGTCACGGGTAATGAAACCTTCAAAGTCACGCTGGACACGTTCTATCAGATTCTTCTGGCCTGAACCCGTGACAATGAGTATCTGCAGGCCGGCCTGTCTGACCTTGCGGAACACCTCCATGGCGCCCGGCATGACCGGAGCGGCCGGCATGGCACGGAACAGTCCGGCCTTGTAGTCGTAAATGTCCTGTTCCTCTGTTTCAGTAGTCTCATGCCCCCGTTCACGCAAACTTATTCTGGCAACGGTGGCGCGACCGGTACAGCCCTCATGCAGATACACGTCTTCTGGGGTCATTTTCATTCCGAAATGGGCCATTGCCTGTGTCCACGCTTTGGAATGGTTGGGCATGGAATCATACAAAACGCCATCCATGTCAAACAGGACGGCGCTTTTTCCCTTAAGTGAAAACGGCATGATTACTTTTTCAGACGGGCGGCCAGAGCCTTTGACTGCTCCTCATAACCCGGTTTGTCCAACAATGCGAACATGTTCTTCTTGTACGCCTCAACGCCCGGCTGGTTGAACGGGTTGATGCCAAGCAGATAGCCGCTTATGCCGCAGGCCTTCTCAAAGAAATAGATGAGCTGGCCAATCCAGTATTCCTTGAGTTCGGGAACGGTGATTCTTATGTTGGGAACACCGCCGTCAACATGTGCCAGCCTTGTTCCAAGTTCAGCCATCTTGTTGACCTCATCGACATGCTTGCCGGCAAGGTAGTTCAGTCCGTCAAGATTCTCATCATCGGCCGGCACAAGTACGCTGTGCTGCACCTTGTCAACTGAAATGACCGTCTCGAAAATGATTCTCTCACCCTCCTGAATCCACTGTCCCATGGAATGCAGGTCAGTTGAGAAATCGACCGATGACGGATATATGCCCTTGTTCTCCTTGCCTTCGGACTCACCGTACAGCTGTTTCCACCATTCCGAGAAGAAATGAAGCTTGGGCTGGAAGTTCACAAGTATCTCAATCTTCTTGCCGCTGCGGTACAGGGCGTTGCGCGCCGCTGCATAAATGGCAGAGATATTGTCCCTGAAAGCGACCTTACCTGAAGTCATGCTTTCCATGTCCGATGCACCCCTGACAAGAGCCTCAATGTCATATCCGGCAACGGCTATTGGCAGAAGTCCTACAGGTGACAGCACCGAGTAGCGGCCGCCCACATTGTCAGGAATTACAAAGGTTGCATATCCTTCTCTGTCAGCGCATACGCGTGCGGCGCCGCGCTCTGCATCGGTTATTGCAACTATGACCTTGCGGGCCATATCCTTGCCGCGCTGGTCCTCACACTGCTTCTTGAGCATGCGGAAAGCCAGTGCCGTCTCTGTGGTCGTGCCAGACTTGGATATATTGATTACGCCGAACTTCTTTCCTTTAAGATACTGTGCAAGTTCGAACAGATAGTCTTCAGAAATGTTCTGACCGGCAAAAAGGACCGTAGGGTTGCCGTTGTCCTGAGACGGCTGCGGAAAACTTGATGAAAAGGCTTCAATAACCGCACGTGCTCCAAGATAGCTGCCGCCAATGCCGGCTACGACCACCACTTCACAGTTCTCACGCAGAACAGAAGCCGTTTCCTTGATGGAATCAATCAGGGACTGGGGCATCCCGGAAGCCAGGTTCAGCCATCCAATAAAGTCATTGCCTTTGCCTGTTCCCTTTTCAAGCATGTCAATGGCAGCCTTTACATCGGGCTCAAGGGCCATTACATCCTTTTCAGGAACAAAGCCCAGAATCTCAGAAATGTCAACCTTAATCATATAGTCCTTATTTGAAAGTATCAGTAAGCAGTTTGATTTCAATTACGGGCGAAATATGCTCGTAGAGTATATTGTAAACGGCATCAAGGATTGGCATGTTGACACGGTAATGCTCATTGATCTCCTTCATGCACTTGGTGCCGTAATAGCCATCTGCTATCATCTCCATCTCCAGCTGGGCGGCCTTGACGGAATAGCCCTTGCCTATCATTGTGCCGAACACGCGGTTGCGGCTGAAATTTGAATAGCCGGTCACCAGCAGGTCACCCAGATAAACGGAATCATTCACGGCGCGGTTAGGCATGGGTCTTGCCGTTGCCAGGAAACTGTTCATTTCCTGAATGGCGTTGGACATGAGCACAGCCTGGAAATTGTCACCGTACTTGAGACCGTTGCATATTCCTGCCGCAATGGCGTACACGTTCTTGAGCACAGAACTGAATTCTATGCCCGCAACATCCTGTGAGACCGATGTCTTGACGTATGAATTGTTCAGCTTGGAAGCAATCATCTGCGCATTTTCCAGTTCCGGACAGCCCACGGTCAGATATGAGAGTCTTTCAAGCGCCACTTCCTCGGCATGGCAGGGACCGGCCACCACGGCAATGTTCTCAGTTGGAACGCCGTAGAAACGGTGGAAATAGTCTGACATGAGCAGGTTGTCCTCAGGCACTATGCCCTTGATTGCTGACACAATGAACTTGTCGCGCAGCTTGACCTTGAGCTTCTTCATGTGGGCCTTGAAGTACGGTGACGGGGTGACGAACACCAGAACCTCGGACTCATTGACAATCTCATTTATGTCCGATGAGAAATTGATCTGCTTCATGTCAAACTGCACGCTTGACAGGTAAGCGGGATTGTGCCCAAGACGCTTGAAGTCCGCAATGCGGTCATCACGGCGTATGTACCAGTTGATGGAGTCTTCTGTCGAGAGCAGGATTTTGGCAATGGCCGTAGCCCAGCTGCCTCCACCCATTATTGCAAGTTTTCCTTGTGGGATTGCCATATCTGGGGTCAGTCTTTGCTTTCAGGTTTCATCTGCGGGAAGAACAGGACCTCCTGGATGGTGGTCTGGCCTGTCATGAGCATTACAAGACGGTCAATTCCTATTCCTATGCCGCTTGTGGGAGGCATACCGTATTCCAGTGCGCGTACAAAGTCCTGATCAATGAACATGGCCTCGTCATCGCCCTTCTGGCTAAGGCGCAGCTGGTCCTGGAAACGCTCGTACTGGTCAATGGGGTCATTGAGCTCACTGTATGCGTTGGCCAGTTCCTTGCCGTTCACCATAAGTTCGAAACGCTCTGTCAGACCGGCCTTTGAACGGTGCATCTTGGTAAGCGGAGACATTTCAACGGGATAGTCCGTAATGAATGTGGGCTGTATGAATGTGCCTTCACAGGTCTCACCGAATATCTCATCTATCAGCTTGCCCTTGCCCATGGCGGGAGTCACCTCAACGCCGCATTTCCTTGCAACCTCACGCATCTCATCCTCGGTCATGCCCTCCAGGTCATATCCGGTCTTTTCCTTAATGGCCTCAAGAATGGGCAGACGGCGGTACGGAGCCTTGAAATCGACCTCATTGTCACCAATCTTCACCTTGGTGGTTCCGTTGGTCTCAAGGGCAATCTTTTCCAGCAGCGTTTCCGTAAAGTCCATCATCCAGTTGTAGTCCTTGTATGAAACGTACAGTTCCATGCAGGTGAATTCCGGATTGTGGTTGCGGTCCATACCCTCGTTGCGGAAGTTCTTGCCTATCTCATAAACGCCCTCAAAGCCGCCCACAATAAGGCGCTTCAGGTACAGTTCCGTGGCTATGCGGCAGTACAGGTCAATGTCAAGAGTGTTGTGGTGTGTTATGAACGGACGTGCGCTTGCGCCGCCGGGAATTGACTGCAGGATAGGTGTCTCAACCTCAGTGTAGCCGTTCTCGTCAAGCACTGAACGCAGGGTCTTGATGACCTTGGTGCGCTTCAGGAAAGTCTCCTTTATGCCGTCATTGACAACCAGGTCCACGTAACGCTGGCGGTAACGCAGGTCGGGGTCATCGAACTTGTCGTATGCGACACCGTCCTTGTACTTGACTATGGGCAGCGGACGCAGTGACTTTGACAGCACGGTAAGCTTCTTGGCGTGGATGGTGATCTCACCCATCTGCGTGCGGAAGACAAAGCCCTCGATTCCGATGAAATCACCTATGTCAAGCAGCTTCTTGAAGACAATGTTGTACATGTCCTTGTTTTCCTCATCGGGGCAGATGTCGTCACGTGTAATGTAGACCTGAATGCGTCCCGTCGAATCCATAAGTTCGATGAACGATGCCTTGCCCATAATGCGGCGGCTCATCATGCGGCCGGCCACGCAAACCTGGCGCAGGGGCTCAACATCGTCCTTGAAATTGGCCTTTATCTCATCAGAATGAGCGTTTGTTGGATACATTGCTGCGGGATACGGGTCAATGCCCATGGCACGCAACTGCTTCAGACTCTCTCTTCTGTACTGTTCCTGATCACTTAATTCCATATGCTAAAAAAATACCTTTGCGAGTAATAACCCGCAAAGGTACACATTTTTACTGAAATAAGCAGTTTCTGTTTACTGGAACATGCCGAAAATAGTAGCCAGTGAAGACAGGGTGTTTGAAACGCCGGCTGTGGTCTCTGAAATGGCATTCACAGTTGAAGCGACATTGCCCGCTGCTGTGGTTGCACTCTGCTTGGCCTGCTGCGCCTGCTGGCTCTGAGCTGCGGCGGCAAGACCGGCAGCCGCAATGGCAGAAAGGTCAGTTCCTGAAACCAGAGAACCAAGGGTATTTGTTACAGGCTTTGAAGTCTGCTGGGTGACCAGATTGTTTGAACCAAGAATAAGTCCGGCAGCGAAATCGGAATAGAAAGCGCTCTTGTCATCAAGATTCTTCAGGCCCTGGATGCCGTTTACCAACTGGGCCATGCTGATGATGTTGTTCAGATTGGTAAGATCAACCTTACCGTCTGTCTTGTACTGTGAATACAGGCTCTTCAGGGCTGCTCCTGAATTCTGTCCGTTTACACTGCCTGAAGCGGCTGTTCCCTGAGCGGTGCCACCAAGAACGCCGCATGATGCTACAAGTGCGCAAAGTGCCACAAGAGCAACTGATTTCAAAAGTTTCTTCATAATTAAAAAAGGTTTATAAATATCATTTCATAATCATAGTTGCGCCACTGGGCTGGATCTCGAACTGATAAGGCTTTTTGGTCTTGAGTTTGAGAGTGCTCAGAACGGGGTCCATTGTCTTTTTGTCATCGGTATAAAGACTGACCTCACCGTCACCAAGGAATGACAGGTCAATTTTGGCCTTGATCGGTTCCTTGGTAGCATTCATGCCGGCCACGAACCAGCGGCCGTCAGTGGACTTGCGGGCCAGGATGACATACTTGCCGGGATAGCCGTCAAGAAAACGGGTCTCGGTCCAGGTTGTGGGAGAATCCTTGAGCCAGTCCATGCATATTTCCGGTGCGTCCTCCAGGTTGTTGGGGCATACAGCCACCATCTGTATGGGATTCTGGTAGATGATCTGGGTTGCAATCTGGAAAATCGGAGTGGTCTTGAGCTGTGATCCGCGGCCGCTGTTGGTCTTGTTGAGAATGCGGTTCATGAAGCAGCCGCCAAATTCCATGCAGCCGGCAGCGTTGCGTATGAACGGATGCAGGGTGGCCTTGAAAGCCTCCTCATCACATGAACCCTGACCGAAATACATGTTTTCCGATGCAAGAACGGCCTCGGACCCCACATAGTTGGGATACATGCGTTCCCAGCCGCGCGGCATGGTGCAGCCGTGGAATATGCACATTATGCCATGGTCGTTGGCGTCACTCAGGACCTCTTCATAAAGACGGATTGTCTCCTGCTTGTCACCGCCCCAGAAATCGACCTTTATGCCCTTTACGCCAACTTTTTCAAGCCATGCGAATTCCTTCTTGCGTATTATGCTGTTGTCCATCTTGCAGATAGGGCTCTGGACAATGTCATTCCAGTATCCGCTTGACGAATACCACAGGAACACATCGACATTCTTGGAATTGGCGTACTTTATGAGCTGTTCCATACGGTCATATCCGATGTTCTCGTCCCAGCCGGCATCAATCAGAATGTATTCGAAATCCATTGCGCTGGCCAGGTCGATGAACTTGACCTGATCGTCATAGTTGCATGATGCGTCCTGCCATACAATCCAGCTCCATGTGCCGCGGCCGTACTTGTACTCACGTGAGGGTTCATACAGGGGCTCCACATAGTCCCACATGACAGTGGTCTCGACAATTGGCTTCAGGTCGGCGCCGACAGTGATGGTGCGCCACGGGGTTGAGAACGGAAGACGGAATGCGGGGCATACCGTACCTATGCCGTTGTTCTCATCGGGCATGGGGAATTCAATCTTGTAGGTGTTGTCCTTGCAGTCTCCTATGCGTGAGCCGCAGTACTCGCTGCTGACACCGCTCTCGGAAAGCAGCACCCAGCCGTTGTCACCCACATGGAACAGACACGGGAATGTGTAGCCGTGACCGTACTGTGAACGGACATTCATGGGGCCGTCATTGGAATAGCCTTCCTCATAGCTGGGCTTTGAACGCTGCCAGCCAATCATGGCGTCACTCTGCGGAGTCAGGAATGTGGTCGTGCCGTCAGGGAAACGGAAACCGGTGTTCTCAAACAGGACACGGGTGCTGGCGCGCTGGCGGGGTTTGGGAATGTTGTATCGGACTGCAATGTCATTGTCACTTATGCGGAATTCGAACTCTATGTCCTGCTTTGCGGCGTTCTGCAGTGACAGGATGACGGCATTGTACTTGTGGCTGACGTTTGCGGTCTTGATGCGGTCAATGGAATAGTTCACTTCCGATGTCTCCACCTTGCCCTTTACCAGAGTCAGGTTCTTTGTAAAGTCACCGTTACCGGCTTCACGACCGGTCGGAAGGCCTTCAAGCGTGGGTTTGGAACCCATGTCAAGCATGATTCCTATGGGCGATTTCTCAAGCATCACCTTGCCGTCATATGTCACGGTATAGGTGGGATTTTCAACGCCGGCAATGTCAAAAGACACGACAAGACGGCCGTCCGGGCTTGCCACGTCAGCAATTTCATTCTGGGCATGCAGCAAGGCAAACGGTGCAAGAGCCAGAGCGAACAGTAAAGTTTTCTTCATAGTTGGTCAGGTTATATGTGAAAATTAAAACAGGCGGAATGAAAGGCGCAGTGTAAGCTGCGGGTAAATTGGATATTTGTCCACGTATTCTACAATTTCCTTGGCGTCACTGCTCAGTGAACCTTCAAGAGCGTCACCTATCGATTCAACGGTCTGGCCCTGACATGTCAGGACAGCGTTGTGATAGATCAGGGCACCGACCTCGAACTGGAGTCCCATGAACCTGTTGGGAACGCAACGGCCAAGACCTATGCCAAGATAATACTTCAACGGGTCAATCTTGAAACCGGCCTCCATATAGCCGCAGCCGTCCTTTTCTGAAATGGCGTATTTCTGACTGCCGAATTCAACTTCCATGTCATATTTCTTCCCACCGGGAAGTTCTTCTGCCTTGTCATTCAATTCATTCAGTGCAGCCCAGTCATTCTGTGTGGTCTGACCGCTCAGTTCCAGCATATTCTCATCCTTTGTGGAATAGTATGCACCGCCGGCAACGTAAAGACGGCCGTTTGTAAACGGGTACCAGTTCAGCATTACCTTATAATTATGTATTCCCATCCTTACTCCGGCATTGACGGTTGACTCATCCTGGAAGCGGTTGGTGAAACTGACACCGGGCAGCTGCTCCAGTTCTTCCTGAGCTGATTTCAGGCCCGATGTGTTTATGTTGATGTCCGTATTGAACAGGTCACCTCCAGGAGCCCAGTTGTAACCGGCCTTAAGCACGAAATGCTTCTGTACCGGAACTGCAACTTCAACGCCGAATCCGTGCAGACCGGCTTCTGCTCCTACAGACAGATGCCTGAAGGCCTCCATATTGTCCTGGGCCGATACCATTGTAAACGAACACAATGAGATAAGGAAAAGAAAATACTTTTTCATAAGAATTGAATTATTGTCCCACAAAGGTAATGCAAGTTCGAATAAATGGCAAAAAAATAGTTACCTTTGACACCGCTTGTGCAATGGCCCCGTAGCTCAGTTGAATAGAGCGTCAGATTCCGGTTCTGCAGGTCGTGGGTTTGAGTCCCACCGGGGTCACAGAAAGAGGAAGTTCCGGCTTCCTCTTTTTATTTGTATTTGTGCAGTCAAAGCAACTGGTTCTGACACAAGTACGGAGGTATTCCCTTTCCTTGCTGCCTTGCCAATGTTTGGTACCACAAAACCCAGCCACAGCCAATCCGGTGGTACCAACGCCCCTGATTTGGCATGGTCGGTACCACGGGAAGCCGCACAACCGCGATTCGTGGTACCGGGAAATGGCGGAAAACAATCTCCTGCACCCAGCTTAACATTCACTTACCGGCAGCAGGCACGCATCGTTTTTCATTTCCATGTTGTTATCTTTGGGCAAAGACATTACATTTGCAGTATGAGACATTTCAATCCCACAATTGCTTTGGAGCAGACAATCCGCTCAAGCATATATGACGCCCTTCAGGGGGAGACAGTTGAAGAACTGTTCAACATAGCAAGTGACGGAGAGAGCCACAACTATTTCCGCAGTGTAATGGAAGGCCACAGCCTGAAGGTCGAAAAGCCGCTGCTCAGCCACCTTTACAACCTGTTTGAGGAAGTGAAGGAAGCCCTGGACTTCAAGGACCCCATTGACTTCTACGTGACAGGCAACAGTGACATCAACGCATTCTCGGTCTCAATAGAGAATGTTGACTGCCCAAGCATAGTGAATGTGAATTCGGCCCTGCTCACGCTCATGACTGATCAGGAAATAAAGTTCGTGCTGGGTCATGAACTTGGTCACCTCATTGACCATGACTCAAAGATGAACAGTCTGATAAGTTTCGTGTTCCCGGTTGAAGACAGCATTCCCATCGGACTGCAGCACAAGATACGCCTGTGGAGCCAGCTGGCCGAACTTGAGGCCGACCGCTACGGTTATCTTGCATGCAAGGACCTTGACGCGTGCGTGAGCGCATTCTACAAGATGTCATCGGGACTGGACATCACCCGCATGAATGTTCAGCTTGACGTCCTTCTTGAAGAGAACCGCCGCCATCTGGACTTCTTCCTGAGCGACAAGGGCATCAGCCTTGACACACATCCGGTCAACCCCATACGTGTGGAAAGCCTTAACCTGTATGCCACCTGCAAGACCGAATCCGCCCTGACAAAGGGCATGGAGCAGCTTACGGGCATTCTTCTCAAGGTTGGCTGTTCTGCCATTGACGAACCCATGTCACAGTTCATTGCAAGCGCCGGCCTGATAGCCGCCAGCATTGACGGAGACGTCACGGTCGATGAACAGAACGCCATACTGGAGCAGCTCTCAACCCAGCAGATGTTCGCTATGGACTACCTGCAGCAGATTTCAGAGTCCGATGTGGCCGACGTGTTCTACAAGTCCATTGCAAAGATTCTGGAAATAGAACCCGGCATGCGTGAAGCCATGTTCCGCTATGTGATAGGCATAATCATTGTTGACAACAAACTGTCAAAGGCTGAAATGGAATTCATATTCAACATGGGTGAAAGCGCATTCGGCTACAGCAGGAAAGAATGCGCGGTCATGACTGCCCAGCAGATCCAGCTGGACTTCACGCCCGATATGAGCAAGCTGAACTGATCACCAGATTACCGGTGTCCGGCCGTGCTCTTCAAGCCACCTGTTGGCCTGACTGAAATGATGGTTGCCAAAGAATCCGCTGTATGCCGACAGCGGTGACGGGTGTGCCGAACAGAGCACCAGATTGCGGCTGCGGTCAATGAATTCACATTTCCTGCGCGCATACGCACCCCACAGAATGTAAACCAGTCCTTCACGTTCTGTCCCCAGTTTGCGAATAACCGCATCAGTGAAAGTCTCCCACCCCCTGCCCTGATGGGAACCGGCCTGACCGGCACGTACCGTCAGGGTGGCGTTCAGAAGCAGTACGCCCTGGCTGGCCCAGCGTGTAAGATTGCCGGAAGCGGGAACCGGAACGCCCAGATCATCACTGATTTCCTTGAATATGTTTCTCAGTGACGGCGGGAACTGCACCCCGTCATTGACAGAAAAGCAAAGACCGTGCGCCTGTCCCGGCTCATGATACGGGTCCTGTCCGATGATCACGACCTTGACCTTGTCAAAAGGACACAGGTCAAAAGCGTTGAAGATAAATCGGGCTGGAGGATAGACTGTCGTTCTGGAATATTCGTCACGCACAAAGTCCGTCAGAGTCTTGAAATAAGGCTTGTCAAACTCATCCTGCAGACAGGCCTTCCAGCTTTGTTCTATCCTGACATCCATAACCGTCAGATCAGTTGTATTCCAGCATTAAGACAGGTCTTGCGCATGTCATCGGGCCAGATGCTGGCCTGAATCTCACCGATATGGGCCTTCTGCAGGAACAGCATGCAAAGGCGTGACTGCCCTATGCCGCCGCCTATGCACAGAGGCAGTTCGCCGGCAAGCAGTTTCTTGTGGAAATACAGTTCCCTGCGTTCCATCCTGTCACAAAGTTCAAGCTGACGCAACATGGACTCACGGTCAACGCGGATACCCATTGAAGACAGTTCCATGGAGCGGTTCAGAATGGGGTTCCAGACCAGAAGGTCACCGTTCAGACCTTCAAAGCCGTCTTCATTGGGAGTGCTCCAGTCATCATAGTCCGGAGCACGCAGGTCATGAGGTTCACCGTCACCCAGCTTGCCGCCAATGCCCATTATGAAAACAGTCCCATGCTCACGTGTAATGGCATCCTCACGCTCCTTGGCGGTCATGTCCGGGTACATGCGTCTCAGTTCCTCGGAATGGATGAAGAACACTTCACGCGCCAGGAACGGCTCAAGCTGGGGGTAAGTTTCATTTATCAGATATTCAGTCCGAAGCATTGCGGAATATATCCTGCGGACAATTCTCTTGAGGAAAGCTATATTGCGGTCCTGAGCTGTAATGGTGCGTTCCCAGTCCCACTGGTCCACATACAGCGAATGCAGGTTGCCCAGGCTTTCATCGGCCCTGATGGCATTCATGTCAGTATATATTCCATAGCCGGGCTTCACTTCATATTCAGCCAAAGTCAGGCGTTTCCACTTGGCAAGCGAATGTACCACTTCGGCCTTGGCGTCATTCAGATCCTTGATGGGAAAAGTGACTGCACGCTCAACGCCGCTGAGGTCATCATTGATACCCATGCCCTTGAGCACGAAAAGCGGTGCCGTGACACGTCTCAGCTGAAGACCGGTTGAAAGGTTCTGCTGGAAGAACTCCTTGATGAGCTTAATGCCCTGCTCGGTCTGTCTCATGGTCATGAGAGGCTTGTAACTTTCAGGAATAATCAGGTAACTCATAGTATTTTGTCTGTGTCTGTTTGTTATTCATACCAGTTCACATAGCTGCTGGAACTTGAACGCTTCTTCACCTTGAGAAGGTCTGACAGCATGCTTGAATTGGCTTTTACGGTAAAGTTATATGATGTATATGGTTTGAGCACCACGCTGCACGACATGTTGAAGCAGTGCAGGTCGCGGTTCACGCTCATTGTAGTGGTGGTGAAATCATGATAGGCAAAATCCCAGCCCGATGAGAAATTGATGTTCCACTTGTTGGTAAGTTTCAGATTGCCGGACATGTTCATGCTGTGGGTGAACTTCCACGGGTAACGCATACGCTCCACCTTGATCTGCGCCTGAGTGTCTTCCCTCATGCTGATGCCGTATGAGACCGAGAATGACCACGGCAGACTGTACTCCACGTATCCGTCCTCATCGACCTTGGCCTTGCCGCCACCGCCGGCCCTGTCGCTCCTGCTGCGGGTGATTTCCGGAACGGCGCTGTCATCAATGGTCTCAATGTCCGGTTCGGAAACATCGGACTTGCCGCCTATGGATGACACGGCACGGGTCAGTTTGTTCCATCTGTTCCTCAAATCATTCAGCGTATTGTTGTTGAACGTGTAGGAAAAGTTCTGGCTCATTCCCTGAAAACGGCCGAAACGTCCGTATGACCATTCTGTCCTGTCACCTACAACCACCCTGCCGTTCTTGTCAAATTCATAGGCGTATGTGGCCCATGTGGCATTCAGGCTGAATGTATAGTTGGTATTCGGGAATTTCAGGCGCAGTCTTGTGTTCAGGTTGCTCCAGGGCCTGGTCTTTGCGGCCAGATTGTATGACAGCGAAGCTCCCAGCTGGTCAATTATGCTGACTTTACGGTCAACCGTATCCCTTTCTCCGTGCACCTTCATTTCTATGTTGTTGTCAACGCTCAACGACAGGTTTCCGGACTTGCCCTTACCCGGCACGCCGTACATGGAGCCGGCATAAGGGGAATACTCAACAGTACGGACCTCGCCGTTCCGGTCAGTATAGACATACGTTTCATAATACCCGTACCGGGCCGCGCCGAAGTCAGGAGCCATGCTGTAGCTGAGTGTAGGCGTGAACACGTGACGGACCGCCTTCAGCTTGTCGCCGAACAGTCTGATCCACAGCTGTGATGGCTGGTACATGCCGTACAGCTTGGTGTTCATGCTCACGCTGAAGTTGTAGTTATACACACGGTTGAAGCCCCAGACCGTATCACGCACGGCCTTGTTCTGAGCCTCATCCCAGGACTGCATGATCTTGTGCGTGTACCAGCGTGAAGTGTAATTGAATGAAGGCGTCACATTGATGCTCTTGAGAATCTGGAATGAGGCGCTGACAGGTATGTTGTGGCGCATGGCGTTGCTCCAGTCCTTTATTATGTTCTTT
Organism: Candidatus Colenecus caballi; assembly: GCA_018065615.1. Classification (GTDB taxonomy): domain Bacteria; phylum Bacteroidota; class Bacteroidia; order Bacteroidales; family Bacteroidaceae; genus Colenecus; species Colenecus caballi. The sequence continues at coordinate 34,292 of JAGHSY010000068.1, forward strand.
TCCAGAAACTCGCTCTCCTTGGTGGATATGCTGTTGCTCAATGAGCCCGAATATGTGAACGAAATCTTCTCATACCATTTCTCCTTGCCTGCAACCTTCTTCTTCTTGAACGGATAGACACGCTGCAGGGACAGGTTCAAAGACGGGAAACTTACCGATATGGTCGAATCACGCATGTTCTGCGACAGGTTCAGCGAACTGGACAGCGACAGGCCTATTGAAGGGAAGTTGCGTGAGTAGCTGACACTTGAAGTCCTTGTGCTCTGTGATGTGAGTGACGGATTGTACAGGCTGCTCAAGTTCGATGTCTCATAGCTCTGGGTCGCAAAATTCACACTTGCCGAAAAGTTCTGGTACGGATTGGCCTTGGCATCCTGACGGTGTGTCCATCGGACTTTGAAGTCCTTGGTGACAGTATAGTCCGGCATACCCTTGTCACCAAGTTTTGTTGTCAGTGAACTTACATAAACGTTGCCGGTGTACTTGTAGCGTTTCTTGTATTTGCTTTCTGCAGACACGCCCCACGAGCCTTTTGTGAAAATTTCACCCAGGACTTTAAGGTCGAAATAGTCCGACAGGGCAAAGTAGTAGCCGCCGTCCTTCAGGTAGAATCCACGTGACATTTCATCACCGTAAGTTGGGAATATTATGCCCGATGAATAGTCACTTTCCGTGAACGGGAAGAATCCGAAGGGCACAAACAGAGGCAGAGGTACGCCAAGCACTTCAAGATAAGCGGGGCCGAACACCACATCACGGCCCGGACGCACCTTGGCACGGGTTATGCGCAGATTGAAATGCGGGTCGTCATGCTGGTCACAGGTGGTATATACACCGTCCTGAATGAAATATTCGCCATCAGGTCCCTTCTTGGCCTCATAACTGGTCATGTAACCTTCACCCTGCTGGGTTATGATTTCATTGATGTAACCCTTCTGGGTCTTGAAATTGTAACTGATGTGATTGGATTCGTATGGGGTCGAACCGTCCTTGAAAACAGGTGTTCCTCCATATACGCCGGTTGAATCCGGTATTCCGTCCGCATAGACAAGGCTGCTGTCAACCTGCATCTTGATAAGGGCAGCCGTCAGTTCTATATTCTGGTAGTTCACCTTGCCGTTTCCGTACAGCGACGCATATCCGCCGTTGTTCCAGACCATAGAGTCTTCGGACTCATACATGACCGGATCATCAAGAGCGTTGTTTTTCTTCTTGACAGGAGGTACGGAATCAGGTCGGGCATCGGATACCAGGGTGTCTGAAGGAACGGGCACCGGCGCAACTGCAGCTGTATCTGCAGCAGCAATGGAATCGACAGCGGTCTGAGCCACTGCCATGCATGGTAAAAGCAGCAGTGCAGACAAAGCCGTCACCAGTATTCCGAATATCCTACGCGTCACGCCCGTTATTTCTAATTTTGTAACAAACTGCAAAATTAGATATTTTCATAGAAATTCAGCACACCAGCCACGGAAAATGCGAATTCCTTCCTGTCCGAACTTCTCCAGACTGTGCTCTGCCTGCGCAACTGTCTTTTCTTCAGTCGGATGCGTTTTCGAATAGAATTTGTCAGCAAAACAAATGACTTTCTCTTCTGTGCTTACCGGAACCATGTCACGGTGCGGAACCGGAAGATCCCTTTCAACAATCTGCTTCAGAGTCAGCCCGGTGCCCGTATGGCGTTCCGCAACAAGGGCATGACGTTCAAGTCCATGACGGCGAAGCAGTTCGGCGCCAAGATATCCGTGACAGATGTAATGGTTATTTCCGAAGCAGTGGATTGGCGCAGCATCTGTAAGGAAAATTCCTACATCATGAAGCATGGCGGCCTCTTCCAGGAATTCCGTGTCAAGCCCCAGTTCAGGATGGGCGGCGGCTATTGCCAGAGCCTTGTCCGCCACAAGACGGCTGTGCACCGTCAGGAGTTCCCTGAGCGGTGCATTGTCGCTGTAATATTTGGCGTATAATGATTCCCAGACTGAAGACATTATCTGACAGGTCTGATTACGTAAGAATAGGTCCACTCTCCAAAGTGAAGCTTGTACTGGTCCAATGGAGTCGCACCCCAGCTGTTCACGCACGCCAGACCGTACTGGGCCTTGTCAATATGGACCACCGTGAATTTGCGCGGAGTCAGGTCACCGGAATGCAGGTTGTGCTTGGCGGGACTCTCGTCAATGTCCTCGGTAAGATAATTCAGGGATGACATGTTCAGAGGTGCGTCACTGAAGAACTCAAGGCCCCTGCCCTGTGCATCCAGAACCTTCCACCAGCGGACATCGGTCTTGTTGCCCGATTCCTGCGGACGGATATAGGGGAAGTACTGGTCCGATACCTTCTGGCTGAATACGCCCAGCCACTGCGAGCTGTTGCGGTCGCTGTAGTTCTCAATGGGACCGCGGCCGTAGAATTCAATGTCATCATATCCGGCGGCCATGACCATGGTCATTCCAAAGCGGAACATGTCAGGCACACGCTGGGCGCCCTCCTTGGGCGTCATGGTCTGTGTCACATGCAGTTCGCCTTCCTGAGTCAGGACATATTCCAGTTCCAGGACAGCACTGACTGATTCCATATCGTAGCGTGCTTTCACGCGGCCCAGGCCGTTCTCATCGACCTTGCATTCGAATGCCGGCCTGCGCATCTGCGGGTTCTTCCACACTGCCATGTTGCGCTGAAGGCTGGCCCCGAAGTCATTGTCTGTACATGCGCGCCAGAAATCGGACTTGAGCTGGTATCCGCTCTGTGTGACCTGCTTTCCGTCAATGTCAATGTAGTCAATCCAACCTGTACCTTTGTTGAATGTGACCTTCACGCCACCGGCCTCAAGGCTGACCCACGCCACGGCCTCGTCCATCTTTACGGCCCCTTCTGTTGCATTTGGAGCCACACTTGGGAACATGTAGTCCGATACAGGAATCTGGTTCCGGGCAATGATGAAACCGCTGTCAAGCAGAGGCTCGCTGTCAATGAGACGGAACTCAAACCCTATAAGCAGTTCCAATCCCTTGTCTGCCTTGGCAATGGCTTTTGACAGGTCCGATATTGTAACTGATTTGCGCTGCTGTGCTGATACTGCAGGCATTTTGGCATCGCCCTGTGCAAGCAGGCTGCCGTTGCCGGTCAGCTGCCAGTGCAGGCTGTAATTTGACAGGTCCCGGAAGAAATATTCATTATAAATCTCAAACTGCCCCTTGGCAATGCTGAGCGGTGTAATCCAGACATCCTGATACTGGAATGCCACCTCATATGCATGCGGGTTCCAGCGGCGGTCCGGTGCAATCAGACCGTTGCAGTTGAAATTCTGGTCCGATGTTGGATATCGGCCTTCATCACCGCCGTACTGGAAAATGGTCTTTCCATCGGCGTTCTTGCCATACACGGCCTGATCCACGAAATCCCAGATGAAACCGCCCTGGACAGACGGGTTGGCGCGGATTATGTCCCAGTATTCCTTGAAGCCGCCTTCAGAATTGCCCATGGCGTGCGCGTACTCACATTCAATGAAAGGACGCGGGTCCAGACCGCCGCGGCCGCCCTTCTCATGACGCTCCATTGCGCCGTAGTCAGCATACATGGGGCATGCAATGTCACAATGCTCACGGTCGTTCGTCATGCCCTCATACTGCACGGGACGGGTCTTGTCATAGCTCTTTATCCAGTCGTAGCAGGTAATGAAATTCTGGCCGTCACCGTCCTCATTGCCCATTGACCACACTATGATTGACGGGTGGTTGCGGTAAGTTATGACATTGGCCTGATTGCGTTCCAGGTGCGCCTGCTTATAGTCCGGATCCTTTGCCAGCTGGCTGTTTCCATACATCATCCCGTGGCCCTCGACATTGGCCTCGGCCACCAGATATATGCCGTATTCGTCACACAGGTCATACCAGCGCGGATCATCGGGATAGTGGCTGGTGCGGACTGCATTGATGTGCATCTCCTTCATAATCCTTATATCCTCCACCATACGGCTCACGGGAACCACATAACCGCCGTCCGGGTCCATCTCGTGACGGTCAGCACCCTTTATCAGGATGGGCTGTCCGTTCACCAGCAACTGGCGGTTCCTTATCTCGACCTTGCGGAAACCGACCTTCTGCGGAATGGTTTCAATGACAGTTCCATCCATATTGACAAGAGACAGGCACAAGGTGTAGAGATACGGGGTCTCGGCAGTCCATTTGTAAGGTTTCTTTATCGGCAGAACAAGCCTTGCCTTACCGTCTGCAACCTTAACTGAATTCTCAAAAACCTGTCTGCCGTCCGCATCAGTCATCTTCATTGCCAGCAGTTTGCCATCGGACTTTACAAGTGACGCGTCAACCGTCAGAGTGGCGTTCTGATACTTGGCATCAAGGTCAGTCAGAACGGTAAAGTCCCGAATCTGAGACTCTTCACGGGCATACAGATAACATTCGCGGGCAATGCCGGTGAAACGCCAGAAATCCTGGTCCTCAATGTAGCTTCCGTCACACCAGCGCATAATCTGCATGGCAAACAGATTGTCCCGGCCACATTCCACAAAATCAGTGATGTCAAATTCGGCCTCCATCTTGCTGTCCTCACTGTAGCCTACGTACTTTCCGTTTATCCATACCCTGAGGTTCGATGTGGCAGACCCTATGTGCATGTATATTCTCTTACCCTTCCAGTCCGATGGAATGCCGAACGACTGGCGGTATGAACCCACGTAGTTCTCACGCTCGCCTATGTAGGGCGGGTTGACCGGATGCTCGTTGTTCCAGGGATATGTCACATTGGTGTAGATGCGGTCTCCGTGGCCAAGCATTTCAAACAGTCCCGGCACCGGGAAGTTCTCCCATTTGCTGTCATCATAGTCCGCGGCTTCAAAACCCTGCGGACGGTCATAATAGTTTTTCACGAAATTGAAACGCCAGCCGCCCTCAATGGACATGAAGCGGGGATCGGCGCTCTTGTCACCTGCAAGAGCCTTCTCTGCAGACGAATAGGCAAAATAATCGGCCACAGGAGCCTGTCTGTTCACGCCATTGACTTTCGGGTCAAGCCACTCCTGGGAACTGCACAGCAGCGGGGCAGCCAGGAACGCAGCAAGAAGAACTGATTTTTTCATACCGGTAGTGATTGAGTTGGATTATTCGGCGAAAGTAGCCGAAAATAAGCAAGGATACAAACATTTGCCCATTTTTCAGATTTTTGCTAATTTTACGGGTCAAAATACATTATTTATAATATGTCATCAACTATAAGGAAAACCATGCCGGTCATTACTGCGACAGCAGTTCTCTGGATTGTTCTGGTTTTCACTCAAAAGACGTTTCTTTTCAAGAACGCGGACCTTTCGCTGTTTCTTTTCGACTGGAATTTCCTCAAGGAATCATTTCTGGTTCCAGGCGGCTTCCTTGGATGGGCCGGTTCATTCTTCACCCAGTTCCTGTACATTCCATGGCTGGGTGCGCTGCTTTGGACAATACTGCTGATGACAGCCGGCATACTGACAGTGCGCATCCTGAAAATTCCGGAAAGCCTGTCCCTGCTGGCCATCCTTCCAATTGCCCTGCTGGTAATTGCCAACATGTCCCTGGGTTACGGAATCTTCATCCAAAGAGTCCAGGACTATTTCTTTGCCCCCACTTTGGGGTATCTGCTCATGCTTGCCGTAATGGCAGCCGCATGGAATGCTCAAAAAGGTTGGCACACAGCCGTCATCCTTACAGTGTCAGCATTTGCCGGATATGTTCTGGCCGGCATCTTCGCCCTGGCCGGAGTCTTCGCCGCCGGAATCGGACTTGCATCGGACTGCGGGCGGAAAAACCGTGACAGAATCATTGCTCCTGTTCTTTCTGCAGCGTTGTGCATCATTGCCCCACTGCTTCTATACGGGCTATATACACGTTACCGCATTGCTGACAGTTGGACAATGGGGTTGCCCACCGTGTCGGACGACCAGTGGACAGCCGCTGTCCGTCTGCCATACCATATCCTGATTGTCATCACATCGGCCTTCGCTTTGGCAAAAGGATTTTTCGCCAGGACCGGTTCAGACAAAAGGCACAGACTCCCGCTCCAGGCAGGAATTGCAGCCGTTGCCATAGGATCCGTCGTGCTGTTCTGGTATAAGGATGAAAATTTCAGGACAGAGCTGGAAATGTCAGTCGCCGCAGACAATTTTGACTGGGAAAAGGTAACAGACATTTACCGGAATGCATCTGAACGTCATCTGAATAAAGAAAAGAAAGCATACGGAAAACGCCAGACTGAATTGAAGGCTGTTCAGGATGCATCAGTTTACAATGATATCCTGAAAGAGTACGAAGACCGGTTCTTTGAGCCCACAAGACTTATGGTCATGTTGCGGGACCTGGCACTTCTCAAGCAGGACAAGGCACTAGACATGGCATTCCGCCTTAGAGACGGTGGCCGCAGCCAGAAATCCAGAACTCAGATACCTATGGCATTTCAGGCAGCACGTCAGCTGTACCTCAATTACGGTCTGATAAATATGGAGTACCGCTGGTGTCTTGAAGACCAGGTTGAACATGGCTGGTGTTACGGCACCCTGAAGTACATGGCCATGCATGCCATACTCATGAACGAAACCGAATTTGCCGCAAAATACCTTGACAAGCTGGACAAGACATTGTTCTACCGCAAATGGAGCCGTTCCCAGCGCCCCTTGTCAGCAGACTCACTGGCCATGTCCAAGGCACTGCCATACCGCGAGATTATTCCATACATGAGTTTTGATGACCGTATGTCAAACGACCGTGTCAAAGTTGAAACGTACATCATGAAACATTTTCTCGAAGAACGTGACAAACAGGCCACACACCAGTTCGACTGCGCGGCACTGCTGTGGGCAATGCGTTCCCAAAACATACCCATGTTCTGGAAAGCCCTGTCCCAGTACATTGACACTGCAACGGAAATCAGCCTGCCGCAAAGTGTTCAGGAAGCCATTATCCTGTACAGCAGCCTTGAAAACACCGATATGGGTATTGAAGTCAGCAAGAAAGTGACAGACAGCTATGCGGCATTCCAGAAATACATACAACGGTCCGGATTCAGAAGCGAGAAAGAAGCCTCATTCCCAATGTATCTGAGATTCGGAAACACATTCTTTTATTATTATTATTTTGTCCGCGGTCTGCAGACCTTCTGATTTCACATTATGAAAAGAACAGCTTTATATATAGCAGCACTCCTTCTGACCGCCTGTTCCGGCAAGCCCGATGAGAATGCAGTGAAGAGCAATGAAAACATCCGCATATTCCCTGACTACACGGACGTTGTCCTGCCACGCAACATCGCTCCCGCCAACTTCATGATAGACAATGAGGCCGATGCCTACTTCACCATTATTTCCAATGGCGACATTAAAGTTGAAAAGAAAGGCAGAAAAGTCTGTTTCAGCAAGAGTGAATGGAACAGTCTGACAGACTGCTGCGGCAGTTCAATTCAAATTCAGGTCTATACGGAAACGGACGGGCAGTGGACCTCTCTTGCCCCATTCTCAATATCACTCAGTGATGACCTCATAGACCGATACATCACATACCGCCGCATTCCTGTTGCAGTTGAAGCCTATGAAGTCCTTGACCTCTGCCAGCGTGACATCACGAACTTCAAGGAAAAGATTTTCTTCTCCAACACCATGGTGCAGGACAACAGCAACGGCACATGCGTCAACTGTCACCACACAGGCAACTACAGCGCCGGAAAAATGCAGTTCCATGTACGTCAGTTCAAAGGAGGCACAGTGCTGTACTTTGACGGTGCTCTGCACAAGGTCAACATGAAGACTGACTCCACCATGTCTGCCGGCGTATATCCTTCATGGCACCCCACCCATGACTACATTGCCTACTCCAACAACAAGACACACCAGTCAGTGCACGCAATGAGCCATGACAAGCTTGAAGTCATTGATGAAGAGAATGACATAATTCTGTACAACATACGCGAAAATGCCGTAAGTCCGATTGAAACCGATTCCGCCGAACTTGAATGTTTTCCCGGATGGTCCGCGGACGGACGGACGCTGTATTACGTTTCGGCCCACTACGATGCCCCATTCGGGCCAGACCGCAAGAACCGCATATTCATTGACCGCGAACAGCTGCACTTCAACCTGTATGCCAAGCCTTTTGACCCTGACACGCGCACATGGGGTCCGCATTACCTTGTTTACGATGCCGCGGCTGCTGACAGCAGCATGACATGGCCGCGTCTTTCTCCAGACGGCAGGTATCTGATGAGCGTCATAAGCACACACGGAGTATTCCCACTTGACCAGATTGCATCGGACCTGTTCCTGTTCGATTTCAAAAAAGGTACAGCAAGAAGGATTGATGAGATCAACAGCCCCTACGCAGAAAGCTACCACGTCTGGTCCAGCAACAGCAGATGGGTCATGTGGAGCACCCGCCGTGAAGACGGAGTTCACACCCGCCTTTATTTCAGCCATATTGATGACGATGGCCATTTTTCAAAGCCGTTCGCCCTTCCGCAAAAGGACCCCGAATTCAACCGCAGTTTCCTTTATGCGTTCAACATTCCCGAGTTCATGATTGAACCCATAACCGTAAGTGCCAGAGAATTTGCCGCATTCATTGCAAATACCGATGCCGTTCCTGCAGCCTTTGAATCAAAGCGTGAAACCAATGAGAAGGGAGAACTGATAACTACAGACTACCGTGTGGACGGCAGGACCGGCGCATCCCAACTTGAATATAACGACGGAGAAATGTACCTTCATTGACCAGCGGCATGAAAAGGATTCTGACAATATCACTGTTATTACTGACATTATCACCGTTCTCTGCCGCCCAGAGTTTGGACAAGCCGTTTGTACTTGTTATAGATGCCGGCCACGGAGGCAAGGACCCCGGCGCCGTCAACGGCAAGTGCCAGGAAAAGACCATCAACCTGAACACAGCTCTCAAATTCGGCAAGCTCATTGAAGAGAACTGCAAGGACGTCAAAGTAATCTACACGCGCAAGACCGATGTCTTTGTCGAACTTTACAAGCGTGCCGACATAGCGAACAAGGCGGGGGCGGACATGTTCATATCAATCCATACCAATTCCGCAAAGAACAAAGCGGCCAACGGTGCTGAAACATACCTGCTGGGAGTTGAGGAAAACCGCACCAGCGCCAATCTGAACGTGGCTCTTGAGGAGAACCGCGCCATCATGCTGGAAAACGATTATGAAGCCCACTATGAAGGTTATGACCCCAACAGCCCTGAAAGCATGATCATATTCGAATTCATGCAGAATGAGTTTCAGAAGGAAAGCCTTAAAATGGCAACTCTCACACAGGAACGCATGACCGGATACGCAAAAAGACCGGACCGCGGCGTACATCAGGCCGGATACCTTGTTTTATGGAAAAGCGCCATGCCCAGCATACTCGTAGAACTTGGCTTCATTTCAAATACTGACGAATGCAGATACCTTACGTCACAGAAAGGAACCGATGAAATGAGCCGGAGCCTGTATCAGGCATTCCTGTCATACCTGAAAGACTACAGGGCCCAGCTGGACAAAGCTGTCCCAACTGCACAGGCCATAGGCAACAGACAGTCCGATGTAAAGAATGACCTGCCTGTATTCAAAGTCCAGTTCATGTCTGTCAAAACCAAGGTCAAAGAAAATGACAAGCGCATCAAGGACCTGCCTTCAGTTTCCTGCTACAAGGAAAAGGACATGTACAAATACACCTGCGGTGACACATCGGACTACAGTGAGATCCTGAAGACGAAGGATGCGGTCAGAAAAAAATACAAGGACGCATTCGTCATAGCCTTCCACGAAGGCAGGAAAATAAGTGTTCAGGAAGCTTTGGAAATTTGCAGAAAAGCAGAATGAAAACGCCTCCGCCCTTCTTGCCTGTTTTTTAGATTTAGTCTAAATAAAGTCAGATAAGGCAAAATAAAACCGTTATCTTGGAAACTCGTTTTCAGGGTATTTCCAATAGGGTTGCAATAAGGTTTCACCAAGCGGCAGAAAGAAGTTATCAACAGGTTATTGCATTTATTATCAGATAGTTGATAAAAATCAATAGCTTGTTATCAACTGAATTTCGGGCATAACACAAATGACTTATACACAACCATTTACAATTACCCCGAAAACCACATGTTTTTTCCGGTTTGGTGGATTGAAATAAGATTGTCAAATTTGCGATTGCAATTGAGAACGAACAACTAGAAAGATTCCAATTCCAATTAATGATGAAGGGAGCTGAACTGACAAACCAATGGAGCCTGTGTCTGGATTTCATCCGTGACAACGTCTCGAAGTCCGTCTTCGATGCGTGGTTTTCCGTCATCAGTCCTGTGTCATTGGAAAACGGCGAACTTCTCATCCAGGTTCCAAGTTACTTCGTATATGAATACCTTGAGCAGAACTGTCTTGAAGTCATCAAGGCTGCTGTCACCAAGATATTCGGAAAAGGGACAAGACTTATGTACAACATCCTTACAGACAAGGACAACAACATAAGTCAGGATATAAGTTCCACCGGTTCGGTATCACCGGTAAAAGGCGCCGCTTTGATCGGCAACAAGGCTCCGGCTCCATCGGACGCACCGCTGGTTCAGGATCTCAATCCGCAGCTTGACCCCAACTACAATTTTGACAACTTTGTTGAGGGCACAAGCAACAAGCTTGCCAGAACAGCAGGTGAAACCATTGCCCTCAATCCGGCCAACACCGCATTCAATCCTCTGTTCATTTACGGTTCGTCAGGTGTAGGCAAGACCCATCTTGTCAACGCCATAGGTATGAGAATCAAGGAACTGCATCCGGAAAAGAGAGTCCTGTACATATCAGCACATCTGTTCATGGTACAGTATGTTGACTCCGTCAGGAAGAACTCCACAAATGACTTCATCCACTTTTACCAGTCAATTGACGTGCTGATAATAGATGACATGCAGGAAATGGCAGGACAGCCAAAGACTCAGAATACATTCTTCCACATATTCAACCATCTGCATCTGAACCACAAGCAGATCATAATGACCAGTGACCGTCCTCCAAAAGACATGAAGGACCTTGAAGAAAGACTGATTACGCGCTTCAAGTGGGGACTGGTTGCAGAGCTTGAAAGGCCGGACCTGAATTTGAGAAAGGACATTCTCAGAGAAAAGACCAGACGTGACGGCCTCAAGTTCCCGGAACCGGTAATTGAATACATTGCCAAGAATGTTACGGACAATGTCAGAGACCTTGAAGGCGTGATTGTGTCACTTATGGCACACTCCACAATATACGGAAAGGAAATAGACCTTGGCCTTACACAGGACGTAATAGAAAAGACCAGCAGGCACAAGCAGAAGCCTATCACAATTGACAGTATTATCAGCAAAGTCTGTGAATACTACAACGTTGAAACTGATTCCATTCAGTCAAAGTCAAGAAAGCACGAAATTGTCCAGGTAAGACAGATCAGCATGTATCTTGCAAAAAAATATCTCGACTATTCGACTTCAAAGATTGGAGCGTTCATTGGAAAGAGAGACCATGCCACTGTCCTGCATGCATGCAACATGGTACGTGACCAGATTCAGGTAGATAAGAATTTCAAACTGGATCTTGAAAATATTGAAAGCGGATTACGCTGCTGACCGCATTAATCCACAATCATTGAAAAGCGGTGAAGACACACCGCTTTTTTCATGTCCTGATTCACCATTATAATCCATCCCCAAAAGCGCTGTTCATAACAGACTTTATCCGTTTTGGGAAACTTTTACATGTAAGACATTTTTTATTTAGCTGATTACAAGCATTATAATTTGTTAAAATGGAAAACTTACAAATCTGTTGAAAACTTTAATTTAAAAATTTGTTTTCATTTTCAAAGTCTATTTTTACATTTGTAGTGTCGAACGGCTCCTGCCATCAGGAGTTGTTTTTTGTGTGATCAAACTAACTACTGACAATAATGACCGACAAAAAACAGACCTACACATTTGACGAAGCGTTCAAGGCTTCTGTCGAATACTTTGGCGGAGACGAACTTGCCGCAAAGGTATGGGTGAACAAGTATGCCGTAAAGGATTCATTCGGCAACATCTATGAGAAGACTCCTGATGACATGCACTGGAGAATTGCAAATGAGATTGCGCGTGTTGAACAGAAATACGCCAACCCCATCAGCGCCCAGCAGCTGCACGACCTGCTGGCCGGCTTCAAGCACATTGTTCCGCAGGGCAGTCCTATGACAGGTATTGGAAACAACTACCAGATTGCATCACTTTCAAACTGTTTTGTCATCGGAAATGAAGGCAATGCTGACTCTTACGGTGCCATCATGAAGGTCGATGAAGAACAGGTCCAGCTCATGAAGCGCCGCGGAGGCGTAGGTCATGACCTTTCACATATACGCCCTAAAGGTTCTCCGGTAAAGAATTCGGCTCTGACATCGACAGGTCTGGTTCCCTTCATGGAACGTTTCTCGAACTCTACCCGTGAAGTGGCACAGGACGGACGTCGCGGGGCACTCATGCTCAGCGTGTCAATCAAGCATCCTGACTCGGAATCATTCATTGACGCAAAGATGACCAGCGGAAAGGTTACTGGCGCCAACGTATCGGTCAAGATAGATGACGATTTCATGAAGGCTGCCATTGAAGGCCGCAAATACATGCAGCAGTATCCTATTGTTCCAGACAGTCCGTTATATACAAAGGAGGTCGATGCTTCTGAACTGTGGAAGAAGATTGTCCACAACGCATGGAAATCGGCTGAACCCGGCGTCCTTTTCTGGGATACCATTACCCGTGAATCAGTGCCCGACTGCTATGCAGACCTTGGTTTCCGCACCGTGAGCACCAACCCCTGCGGCGAAATTCCGCTCTGTCCGTATGACAGCTGCCGTCTGCTTGCCATCAACCTGTTCTCATACGTGGTGAATCCGTTCACTGACAAGGCATACTTTGACTTTGACCTGTTCAAGAGCCACGTTGCAGTTGCACAGCGCATCATGGATGACATCATCGACCTGGAAATAGAAAAGATCGATGCCATTCAGGCCAAGATTGCAAGTGACCCTGAAGATGAGGAGACAAAGCACACCGAAATCCGACTGTGGGAAAAGATCATGCGCAAGAGCACCATGGGCCGCCGTACAGGCGTTGGCATTACCGCCGAAGGTGACATGATTGCCGCCATGGGCCTGCGTTACGGAACAGAAGAGGCCACTGAATTTGCAGAAAAAGTACAGCGCACGCTTGCTCTGGAAGCTTACCGTTCATCGGTCAACATGGCAAAGGAACGCGGTGCATTTGAAGTCTTCGACTGGAAACGTGAGCAGAACAACCCGTTCATTCTGCGTATCAAGGAGGCCGATCCCCAGCTCTACGCAGACATGAAGAAGTACGGACGCCGCAACATTGCATGTCTTACCATTGCCCCCACCGGTACTGTCAGCCTTCTGACCCAGACAACATCAGGCCTGGAGCCGGTATTCATGCCGGTTTACAAGCGCCGCCGCAAGGTCAACCGTGAAGATGAGAACGCCAAGGTTTCATTCGTTGACGAATCAGGTGACGCCTTTGAAGAATATGTGGTCTATCACCACAAGTTCGTTGACTGGATGAAGACGAACGGCATAGACACGAACAAGGAATATACGCAGGAGGAACTTGACGAACTGGTTGCAAAGTCACCGTACTACAAGGCTACCGCCCAGGATGTTGACTGGCTCAATAAAGTCCGCATGCAGGGACGTCTGCAGAAATGGGTTGACCACTCAATCAGCGTAACCATCAACCTGCCGGCTGACGTAACTGAAGAACTTGTCAACGACCTGTATGTCGAGGCATGGAAGAGCGGCTGCAAGGGCTGTACCGTATATCGCGAAGGCTCACGTGACGGTGTTCTGATTGATGTCAAGGGTGAAAAGGGCAAGGACAAGAAGGATGGCAAGGAACCCACACTGGCACCATGTGACTGCAAGCCCCGTGAAGTTGTCGAGACCCGTCCGCGCATTCTTGAGGCCGATGTGGTCCGTTTCCAGAACAACAAGGAGAAGTGGGTTGCATTTGTCGGTATCCTTGACGGACGTCCATACGAAATCTTTACCGGTCTTCAGGATGACGATGAAGGCATCATGCTGCCCAAGAACGTTGACAAGGGCTGGATCATAAAGAACATCGATGAGGAGACAGGCGCCAAGCGCTATGACTTCCAGTTCACCAACAAGCGCGGCTACAAGGTAACCATTGAAGGTCTGTCTGAAAAGTTCGACAAGGAATACTGGAACTATGCCAAGCTCATTTCAGGTGTGCTGCGCTACCAGATGCCGGTTGACCTGTGCATGAAGCTTATCGGTTCTCTTGACCTTGGCTCAGAGAACATCAACAACTGGAAGAACGGTGTTGAACGCGCCCTGAAGAAATACGTCCAGGACGGCACTGTAGTAAAGGGCGAAAAGTGTTCCGTATGCGGCAGTGAGTCACTGGTCTATCAGGAAGGATGCCTTATCTGCCAGAACTGCGGATCATCACGTTGCGGATAAATGAGAATAACAGAACAGAGCATAACTGTGAACGGCCTGCGCTTCTACGCCTTCCATGGCGTGGATCCGCAGGAACGCATAGTCGGTGCCTGGTTCACTGTAGATCTGTACTTTGAACTGAATGCCGTTCCGGCCATAGAGTCCGATGACCTGTCAGGCACGGCCAGCTATGCCGATGCCGCAGAAATTGTCAAGAGGGAGATGGCTGTTCCATCGGACCTGCTGGAACATGTGGCTGGCAGGATTGCCAAGTCACTTCTTGCAGAAATGCCACTTGTTCAGACAGTCACGGTTGCCGTCAGCAAGGAAAACCCGCCGGTATGCGCACCATGTGAAAGTTCAACGTTCACACTCACAGCAGAAAGATAGTCGTTTTTTATATAGTTCGGGACCCCGTCCACGTGGTGTGGGCGGGGTCCTATTTTTTGCCGATGCTCCTATAGGAACCGGATATCAGTCAACCACAATAGGCTTGTACTTTGGGACCAGAGTCTTCATGACAATCCAGCCGATCAGATATGCCACTGCGCAGATGCAGAAGACTATCATGTAACCGGCCTCCTTGCCTTCAAAGCCAAGGAAAGTGAAACTTGCACCCATGGCTGCGCTCTTGGTGAACAGCATGCCGGCACCCTTGTTGATCATGAATGATGCCAGACCGCCCATGGTAGTGCCCACGCCCGTAATTGTTCCAATGGTTGACTTGGGGAACATGTCACCTATGGTAGAATACAGGTTGGCGGACCAGGCCTGATGTCCGGCTCCGGCCAGTCCGATGATGATGGCGGGATACCATGCGCTGAAACGTCCCAGCGGCTGTGCGAACAGGGCAAGAAGCGGGAAGAAGGCAAAAATGAGCATGGCCTTCATGCGGCCGGGATATGGCTCCATTCCTTTCTTCTCAACAAAGTACTTGGGCAGGTATCCGCCGCCGATGCTGACGACAGTCACAATCAGATAAAGCACGAAAATAAGCATGATGGCCTCCTTGGAGTCCGAACGGTAACCGTACTGGTCCGAAAAATATGCGGGAGCCCAGAACAGGAAGAACCACCATACACCGTCAGTGAAGAACTTGCCGCAGATGAAAGCCCATGTCTGACGGAAAGTGAAGCACTTCAGGAAAGGAATGCTCTTTTCCTTCTTTTCAGTCTCAACCGGCGCAGCCGTCTCAGCATCGTCCTGATGGATATATGCACGTTCGGCATCATTCACATACTTTGATTTCTCAGGGCTCTGATACAGTCCGAACCAGAAGAACATCCATACAAAGCCAAGAGCACCGATAATGATGAAGGCCATCTCCCAGCCCCACTTGGCGGCCAGCAGCGGAATTGTTGCAGGAGCCACCAGGGCGCCGACCGATGCGCCGGCGTTGAAAATCGATGTGGCGAATGCGCGGTCCTTCTTGGGGAAATATTCTGCGGTCACCTTGATGGCAGCCGGGAAGTTGCCCGATTCTCCAAGCGCCAGCACCATACGGCAGAATATGAACAGATAGACCGATGCAGTGGTCACAATCAGTCCGAAAGCGCTGCCCAGCTTCAGGGCGGCCCAACCGCAGGCGGCATGGAGACATGCGCCTATTGACCAGATGAATATGGCCCACAGGTAACCTTTTCTGGTACCCAGCCAGTCAATGAACTTGCCGGCAAACAGACATGCCACAGCATAGAAAATCGAAAAGAATCCGGTAATTGTACCATACTGGCTGTCAGTCCACTGGAAATCCTGGGAAATGAAATCCTTCCAGGTCAGTGAAAGTACTTGACGGTCCATGTAATTGACAGTCGTAGCAAAGAAAAGCAGCGCCACCATGACCCAACGGAAATTGGTCATCCTTGCGCTTGAAGAATTGGAACTGTTACTCATAAGTTATTGGTTAGTTGTTATTCATTCAGTATAATACACACGCTTCACACGTGTTGAAACGGTAGAAATGATTTCATACGGAATAGTGTCCAGAATGTCTGAAAGGACGTGCACCGGCAGCTGTGCGCCGAAAATCTCAACGGTGTCACCCTCCTGACAGTCAATGTCCGTGACGTCAATCATACATACATCCATGCATATATTACCGACATAATATGCCTTACGGCCATTGACAAGGCAGTATGCGTGTCCGTTGCCCAGATGACGGTCCAGTCCGTCAGCATATCCTATAGGTATGGCGGCAATGCGTGACGGACGGGTAATCTGTCCCTTGCGGCTGTAGCCCACAGTCTCGCCCGGTTCCAGATTACGTATCTGAAGAATTGTGGTTTTCAGTGTGCAGACTGTCTCAAGAGGCTGGTTGTCAAGCGGGTTTATGCCGTACAGACCCAGGCCGAGACGCACCATGTCATTCTGCTGGCCTGTAAAGCGTTCTATGCCGGCCGAATTGCAGATATGGCGTAATATGTGATGCTTGAATGCAGCCTGAAGTGTATCCGCAGCCTGATTGAAACGCTCTATCTGCAATTGTGTAAAGTCATCGAACCGTTCACTGTCACTGCCCACAAAATGGGAGAATATCGAACAAGGAATGACTGCAGTCTGACGTTGCAGACGACGTACAAGTTCAGGCATATCCTGCGGGGCAAAGCCCAGACGGTGCATGCCCGTATCAATCTTAATGTGTATCGGGAAATTGGTTATGCCGTTATGCTCAGCAGCCCTTACAATCGAATCAAGCAGCTGGAAACTGTAAACCTCAGGTTCAAGTTTCTGGTCAAACAGAGTGTTGAACGACGTGCGTTCCGGATTCATGACCATAATACTGGTGGTTATGCCGGCCTTGCGCAGTTCCCAGCCCTCATCGGCCACGGCAACAGCCAGATAGTCCACCTGACGGTCCTGCAGTGTCTTTGCCACCTCTATTGCGCCTGAACCGTAGGCCGATGCCTTGACCATGCACACAATCTTTGTCTCCGGCTTGAGCATGCTGCGGTAACGCTCCAGATTGTCGGCAATAGCCTGGAGGTTGACTTCCAGAATGGTCTCATGCACCTTCAGTTCCAGACGTTCGGCAATCTTGTCAAACTGGAACATGCGCGCGCCCTTTATCAGCACCAGTTCGCCGCGCAGGTCATTGACCACATCGGACTTGAGGAATTCATCGGTCGTCTCAAAGAAATATGAAACGGGTATTTCAAAGCGTCTGGCCTGGGACGAAATGTCCTTGCCAATGCCTATCAGCTTGCTTATGCCGCGGCTTTCAGCCAGCTGGGCCACCTTTCTGTATATGTCAGGCACGTTCCAGCCGGACTGCAGGATATCGGACAGGATCAGCGTGCGTGGTCTTACCTTGTCATCACGGCGGCGTGCCATGAAATCAAGCGCAATACCTAAAGATGACAGGTCCGAATTGTAGCTGTCATTTATCAGGACGCATCCCTGCTTGCCTTCCTTCACCTCAAGCCGCATGGCAATGGGTTCCAGATGCGCCATTCTATCAGAAATCTTTTCAGGAGCCACCATCAGGTAAATGCAGACCGCAAGACAGTGGAGCGCATTCTCAATTGAGGCGTCATCAATGAAGGGAATGGTGAAACTGTTTTCAAGTCCGATGTAGCGGTATCTGATCTCAGTTGAAGTCTCACCCTTGGTCACAGACTGTATGAACAGCGGCTTTTCCTGATTTGTCCTGGACCAGGCTATCTCACGCGCAGTCATGACAGATTTGTCAACGCATGTCTTGACCAGGACATTGTCATCGTCATATATGATCACGTCACAGTCCTGGAACAGCTTGAGTTTTTCAATACACTTGTCCTGCATGGACTGGAAATTCTCCTGATGTGCCAGTCCGATGTTGGATATGATGCCAATGGTCGGTTTGATTATCTTCCACAGCTGGCGCATTTCATCCTTTTTGGATATGCCGGCTTCAAAAATGCCCAGTTCGGTCTGTCTGTTCAGCAGCCATACAGACAGCGGCACACCAATCTGGGAATTGTAGCTTTTAGGTGAACGGGTAATGGCATAGTCCGGTTCCAGAAGCTGGTACAGCCATTCCTTGATGACCGTCTTGCCGTTGCTGCCAGTCACACCTATGACCGGAATGTCAAAATTCTTCCTGTGTTCAGAGGCCAGATGCTGAAGGGCGGCCAGAGTGTCCCTGACAAGAAGGAAGTTTGACTCCTCATAGTCTTCCATACGGTCTGGCAGACGGCTTACCACAAAGTTTCTTACGCCGCGGTTATACAGGTCACGGATATAATTGTGACCGTCATTCCTTTTTCCCGTCAACGCAAAGAAAAGTGTTTCGGAAGGGAAGCACAATGAGCGGCTGTCAGTCAGAAGCCATGATATCTTTGCCGGACAGAAGCCATGTCTCTCAGCCCCTGTCATCACGGTTATTTCATCTATGGAATAAGTCATTTTCTCAAGTTTGAGTATATCATGTCAAAGATAAGCAATAAATAGTACGCAATTGCAGTAAAAATGGTATTTTTGCCTTTTAAAGAAGTGAATCAGGCAATGTCAGACACTCTTCTCAAACATATTGACTCACCCGCAGACCTCAAGAAGCTGTCAGTGGAACAGCTGCCGCAACTGTGCAGCGAACTGAGACAGATGATTATTGACGAACTGTCCCAGAACCCCGGCCATTTCGGCTCCAGTCTGGGTACAGTTGAACTGACCGTTGCCTTGCACTACGTGTTCAACACCCCATACGACAGGATTGTCTGGGACGTAGGACATCAGGCTTACGGGCACAAGATACTGACCGGACGCCGCGACATGTTCTGCACCAACCGCAAGTTCAAGGGTCTCAAGCCTTTCCCTTCACCGGAAGAAAGCGAATATGACACTTTCACCTGCGGACATGCATCGAACTCCATATCGGCCGCACTCGGTATGGCTGTGGCTGACAAGCTTGAAGGGGACAAATCCAGACGCACGGTTGCGGTCATAGGAGACGGAGCCATGAGCGGCGGCCTGGCATTTGAAGGCATCAACAACGCATCAAGCACTGACAATGACCTGCTCATCATTCTCAATGACAACAACATGAGCATTTCACAGAGTGTCGGAGGCATGCGCAGCTACCTTACACACCTGCAGACTTCACGTCCGTACAACACATTCCGATACTATGTTGCCCGGATACTGGACAGACTGGGACTGCTGACAGAACAGCGCCGCAGGAACATTATCAGACGCAACAACCGCATCAAGATAAAGCTCACCCACCAGAACAACCTGTTCGAGGGTATGGACATACGCTATTTCGGACCTGTTGACGGACATAACGTACAGACTCTGGTGCGCATCCTTTCCAACATAAAGAACATGCACGGCCCCAAGCTGCTGCACATACAGACCGTCAAGGGCAAAGGATACGAACCTGCAGAAAAGGATTCGGCCATCTGGCATGCACCCGGTCTGTTTGACAAGGAGACAGGCGAACGCATTGTCAAGAACGGCGAAGGCCAGCCACCGCTGTTTCAGGACGTGTTCGGAGAGACCCTTCTCGAACTCATGAAAGAGAACCGCCACATTGTGGGAATAACCCCGGCTATGCCAATAGGATGCAGTCTTGACATACCCATGAAAGCATATCCGGACCGTTGCTTTGACGTAGGAATTGCTGAAGGACATGCCGTAACATTCTCCGGCGGACTTGCCAAAGAAGGAATGGTTCCGTTCTGCAACATCTATTCGTCATTCATGCAGCGTGCCTATGACAATGTGATTCATGATGTCGCCATACAGAAACTCAACGTCATACTGTGCCTTGACCGCGCCGGACTTGTCGGCGAGGACGGCCCCACACATCATGGAAGCTTTGACCTGGCATTCCTCAGGCCAATTCCAAACCTTACCATCTGCTCGCCCTATGATGAAACTGAACTGCGCAACCTCATGTACACGGCACAGCTTCCGGACCAGGGTCCTTTCGTAATCCGATATCCCCGCGGACGCGGTCTTCAGACTGACTGGAAAAAGCCGATGGAACCCGTTGTCGTAGGTACCGGACGCTGTCTCAAGAACGGAACTGACGTTGCGGTGCTGTCCATCGGCCCCATTGGCAACATTGCCATGCAGGCCATCGGACTTTGGGAAAAGGAGAGCGGAATGACCGCCGCGCTGTATGACATGCGTTTCCTCAAACCTATAGATACCGGCATCCTTCAGGAAGTCGGAAAGAAATTCAGCCGTATCATCACCATTGAAAACGGTACCGTAACAGGCGGACTCGGTACCGCAGTGATGGAATACATGATGGAAAACGGCTTCCAGCCTGCCATCAGGCGTCTTGGCCTGCCCGACAGTTTCATCGAGCACGGTTCCACGCCACAGCTTCTGCATCTGTGTCACATTGATGAAGATGCGGTAATCAGCGCCCTTGACGGCCTTACAGACAGAACGAAAACAACGGAACAATGAGAATAGTAATTGCAGGCGCCGGCAACGTCGGCACACATCTGGCAAAACTGCTTTCAGGTGAGAATCAGGACATAATACTTCTTGACGAAAGTGAAGAGAAGCTGAACAGCATGGATTCCAGTTTCGACCTTCTGACCATTCAGGAATCACCGGTCTCCCTTAAAGGGCTCAGGGAAGCCGGAGCCGGGAACGCAGACCTTTTCGTTGCAGTGACCCCCGATGAAAGCCGCAACCTCATATCATGCCAGCTGGCCCATTTTCTGGGTGCAAAGAAGACCGTAGCGCGTATTGACAATTACGAATACCTGTTCCCCAAAAACAAGGAATATTTCCAGAGCATAGGCGTTGACTCCCTCATCTACCCCGAAATGCTTGCCGCAAAGGAAATCGTTGACGGCATGAAACTGAGCTGGATACGCCAGTGGTGGGAATTTGCAGGCGGAGCCCTTGTCATGATGGGAATCAAACTGCGTGACAACGCAGAGATACTCAACAGGCCCCTGTATGAACTTGGCAGCGAACTTCCGTACCATATTGTGGCCATTCTGCGTGAAGGCGAGACCATCATTCCAAGCGGCAGCGACACCATGCATGCCGGAGACCTGGTGTATTTCATGACAATGAAGAAGCACATCCCGCACATCCGCAAGATTGCAGGCAAGGAGGAACTGCCCGATGTGCGTGACGTAATCATCATGGGCGGAAGCCGCATTGCCGTGCGCGCATCGATGCTCATGCCGGACTACATGAACCTCAAAATCATTGAAAGCGACATGGCCCGATGCAACCGCCTTACAGAAGTTGTCGATGACAAGGTCATGATAATCAACGGTGACGGCCGTGACCCCAGTCTGCTCATATCGGAAGGCATAAGCCACACCGAGGCCTTTGTAGCACTGTCAGACAATTCTGAAACCAACATACTTGCATGCCTTGCCGCCAAGCGTTTCGGCGTAACCAAGACCATTGCCGAGGTTGAGAACATCGACTACATAAACATGGCCGAAAAACTGGATATAGGCACCGTCATCAACAAGAAGAAGATTGCGGCCAGCCACATATACCAGATGATGCTTGATGCCGATGTCACCAACGTCAAATGCTTGACCTTTGCCAATGCCGATGTCGCCGAATTCAACGTGAAGGAAGGCGCAAGAATAACAAAATATCCTGTCAAGGACATTTCCATGCCGCGCGGTGTCACCATTGGCGGCCTGATACGTGACAGGGAGGCCATCCTTGTGACCGGCAACACACAGATCAAGGCCGGAGACCATGTGGTCGTGTTCTGCCTTGAAGGAATGATCAAATCAATAGAAAAGTACTTCAATTGATACATCTCAAAATCATACACAGAATATTGGGAGTCCTGCTTCTCATTGAGGCCGGCATACTTCTGCTGTGCTCGTTCTTCCCTGTCTTCTACCATGAGGATGACCTGTTCGGATTCATCATGACCTCAGCCATAACGGCCTGCTGCGGCATTACATTCATGCTCATTGGCAAGAGCACCAGACACAAGGAGGACTCCATGACACGACGTGACGGCTACATTGTCGTGGCAATAAGCTGGGTCATATTCTCCATATTCGGGTCGATGCCGTATTTCGTGAGCGGATACATACCTTCATTCACCGATGCCTATTTCGAGACTATGTCCGGTTTCACCACGACAGGAGCCACCATCATGACCGATATAGAGGTCATGCCGCACGGACTGCTGTTCTGGCGCAGTCTGACACAGTGGATTGGCGGTCTGGGCATAGTCTTCTTCACCGTGGCCGTTCTGCCTATCTTCGGCGTAGGTGAAGTCCAGCTTTTCGCGGCCGAGGCCACCGGCCCCACCCACGGCAAGCTGCACCCGCGCATAAGCGTCAGCGGCCGATGGATTCTGACCGTCTATCTTCTCATTACTGTATGCTGCGCTGTCGCACTGAGACTTTGCGGCATGGGCATATTCGACAGTGTGAACCATGCGCTCTGCACAGCAGCAACCGGAGGCTTCTCGACAAAGAACGCAAGCATTGCATTCTTCCAGTCACACAGCATTGAATATGTGATCACGTTCTTCATGTTCCTGTCAGGCGTCAATTACGGACTGCTGTTCTTTGTCGCGTTCCGCGGCAAGATACGCAAGCTGGCTGAAGACACTGAATTCAAATGGTATCTGGGCATTGTACTGGCTTTCACACTTGCAGTCGGAATCAGCCTTTTCATAGCCACACCGTATGATGCCGCAGCATCATTCAGGAATGCACTGTTCCATGTTGTCGCAATAGTCACCACGACCGGATTCACTACAACGGACTACACGCTGTGGCCTCCGTTCATCTGGATGCTGCTGGGTCTGTGCATGTACCTTGGCGCCAGCGCAGGTTCCACATCGGGCGGCATGAAATCAATCCGCATTGCCATCCTGTTCAAGT
Source organism: Candidatus Colenecus caballi (assembly GCA_018065615.1). Classification (GTDB taxonomy): domain Bacteria; phylum Bacteroidota; class Bacteroidia; order Bacteroidales; family Bacteroidaceae; genus Colenecus; species Colenecus caballi. Next base: position 57,608 of record JAGHSY010000068.1, read on the forward strand.
CCATGCGCAACGAATTCAACCGCATACTTCACCCCAACGCCGTGCTTCCAGTACGCATAAGCGGCAAGGTCATACCACAATCCACAAAGCAGAGCGTGCTGACGTTCAGCGTGTTCTTCCTTGCGCTGGTGTTCTTAGGCTGGTTCTTCTACATGGCCATAGGAATTGATCTGGCCGATGCATACGGACTGTCACTGTCCTGCCTGAGCAACATCGGACTGACCATAGGAGATCACGGATGCAACATTCCGTGGAATGACATGCCCTCCATTGGCAAGTGGTTCTCAACCCTGCTCATGCTTGTCGGACGACTTGAGGTCTTCAGTGTCCTGCTGCTCCTGACCCCCTCGTTCTGGAAGCACAGATAACAGGTTCCGCATCTGCTCACGCATTTTCTCATACAGGCCGCAGTCGCGGTAATGCGTGTTCTTTCGCAGTGCTTCCTCGACCGTCATCTGGCTGTGCTGATATGCGCTTATCTCATTCTGATACTGACGGTCATGCATGGCATAGCGGCGAATTTCCGCTTCACGCTCCTGACGCAACTGCGTGCATATGGGGTTCAGCAGCTTCATTATGACATTCTCAATAAGGTGGTGCCCCTGCAGGAACAGATAGGTCCTGCTCTCATTGACACCCATGAATGTCAGTTCCTTGCTAAGCTCTTCAACCTGAGGCACAGCACTCTCATAATTGGCCGCCAGCCATCGGACTTTTCTGTCAACCTTGTCCTTCAGGCCGATGAGCGCACCCAGCGGCTTCTGCGGATCGACGCTCTTAAGGCGTATCTCCATATTCAGGTCCTGCATGCTGAATTCGTTGTGCTTCTTGTTGCGGTAGAACCACACGTTCCAGACAAACAGCGGATACACCACCTTTGAATACATTTCCATGAATTCACGGTAGTCAATGAAACGGCGGTCATTCAGTGTGCACTGCACGCATATCTGATGCAGGCTTCCGGCCCAACACTGGTAGTTCTCAATTGCGTACGCGTATGTCTGTATGACAAACGGGTTCTCATTGATTTCCTTCGATGTGTATGTAGTTCCCTGGAGCAGCCAGTCATAGTCACTGTCAACGCAGGCTATCATGTATTTTCCTAGCTGATGGTTCTCCATGCATGAGCGCAGGGCCGATTTCTTTCCCTTGGTCAGACCGTCATGGTTTGGCAGCATGATCTGGAAATAGTATTCATCGTTCTCAAACTCATCAAGCAGCAGGCGCCAGAACGACACGTCATCATAGCTTTCAACAAACGCAATTATGCGGCCGCGACGCTTGCCCGGAAGCAGCCGGTTGGCCGCCTCCATGTACTTTGACGTTACGTTGTCAATGAGTTTCTTCATTTCACAGTAATGTCATCGACATCGGACACATTGTCCATCCAACCGTCCATGATAAGGGCCGGAGAATGCGTTGTCATGATAATCTGAACATTCGGATTGAGTGAGCGCACGCGTGAAATGAGCTGCTGCTGCCACTCGATGTGAAGTGAAATTTCCGGTTCGTCCATAAGCAGGACACATGGTGCCGAATCCTGGACAAGTGTGGTCAGCATAACCACCAGGAGCTGTTTTTCGCCCGATGACAGGCTGTAAGGAAGCAGCTTGTTGCCGAACTGGTCAAACTGTATTTCATTGCTGGAACGGTCAATCTTCTTGCCCGTATCAATGAAAAGTTCATCCATGTAGTCCATGAAACGGATCTTTGGAGCGGACAGCTGCTGGGCCTGGGCAAGCTTTGCAGGGTCACCTGATGTCAGCAGCTGTATAGTCTTGTTGCCTATGTTGACCTGATAGTCCAGATATCGGCGCTGAAGCTTGTACAGCTGCCAGTCCAGTTCGGACACCACATTGGGGTCTGACATCTTTTCCAGCAGATTGCTGTGAATGAGCGGACGGTCAATGCTGCGGATCACGTCATAGCGCAGTTTTGTGGCACCCTTTGGAGCGTATTCAATGGACACTTCCGGGGTCTCATCGGCACCGGCTTCACCGGCCATATAGTCCAGACGTGCCACAGTCTTGTTCAGAATGGTGCTCTTGCCTGTTCCGTTCACACCGCTGAGAATGTTCACATCGGGCCTGAGTTCCCAAACAATATGCTTCCTGCCCCACAGGGAATTGATTTCAATGCGGCTTATTCCGCTTGCATAACCGTTGTCCATACGTTCCAGTTTTGTTCTTTCTTGTAAAGGTATATAAAAAAAAGAAGAGTTACCGTAGCATCTCTTCTCTTTATTTTGGCACCGCGTGATTCACATCAAACGAAACCCAATGATATTTATAAAAAGGACTATCTAATCCAGAGCAAAACGTTGAATGGGAACCCCCACTTCCGTTTCGCGCTACAAAGATAGTATCATTTTTGTAAGTTGTTCATTATTACACAACTTTTTTCATCATTTTACGCAATAAATTTCACAGAACAGAATAAATATTCAATTCAAAGTAACAATCCGTCAAGCATGGACACATATAAAGGCACTGCCTTCTCCAGTTCGTCCAGCATGATGAACTCATTAGCCGTATGTGAACGTGACGATTCACCCGGCCCCATCTTGAAAGACGGACAGTCAAGTATTGCCTGGTCGGAAAGAGTCGGAGAACCGTAAGGCTCAAGTCCCATGCTGACAGCCTTGCGTATGAGCGGATGGCTGACATCAATCCTTGATGAATTCAGATTGAAGGAACGGGCCTTGACCTGACACCATTCCGGCAGTGCGGCCTGGACCATATCGAATATCTCACGGTTCGAATAGAGTTCGTTGCTGCGGACATCGGCCGTGAATGTGCAGACATCAGGAATCACGTTGTGCTGGGTGCCGGCACTGACCATAGTAACGGTCATCTTTACCGGGCCAAGCAGTCCGGACTGCCTGTCAAACTTGAAGTCACGCAGCATGGCAATGACATCCATGGCCCTGTACAGGGCATTGATTCCCTCATTCCTTGCGGCATGACCGGACTTGCCGGCTACCGTGAAGTCAAGAACCATGAGTCCCTTTTCGGCAATTGCGGGCTGCATTCCGGTAGGTTCGCCCACAAGTGCCACGTCAATTTTGGGCAGATGTTGGACGGCCAGTTTCATGCCTCCAGCGCCGTTGCATTCCTCTTCAACTGTAGCAAGAAAAAGCAGATTGTAAGGCTGCGGCTTCCTGTCAAGTTCATAAAAGGCATAAAGCAGCGACACCAGACTTGCACCGGCATCATTGCTTCCAAGACCATACAGCCTGCCATCTTCAATGACAGGAGTGAACGGGTCACGCGTCCAGGCCGATACCGGTTTTACAGTATCCATATGGCTGTTCAACAGCACTGTAGGCTTTGACGCGTCATACGAATGGCCGTAGCACAGAAGATTCAGTCCTATGCATTCGGGGGTATATCCGTGCGCCAGCATATCGGACCTGACCAGTTCAGACACCTTGGACTCGTCCCTGCTTGTTGAAGGGACGGCTATCATTTTTTCAAGCAGTTCTAACATGGCTCAAAAGTAGAAAGATTCTTCAATTCGCGCAATATGCTTATACAGAACGGCAGCGCAAGCATGAATGTGCATACATCGGCAATGGCCATTGTGGCCTGCAGGCCATCAAGTCCCCAGAAATGCGGGGCCAGAAAAAGTGCAGGATAAAAGAATATGCCCTGGCGGCTCATGGCCAGCAGTGTTGCACGGCCGGTGCGCCTTATGTTCTGCAGCAGCATGTTTGTAGGGGTGGTCACACCCACCAGCGGAAACGCTATGCACTGCCAGCGCAGCACACGCGCACCCACCCTTATAAGCTCCGGATCCTCATCACGGAAGAATGCAATGACCTGCGGGGCAAAGATGTACCCCAAAGTTGCCAGAACAAGAATTGTGGCCGATGTGACAGCTATGGCGAACAGGTATGACTGACGCACACGGGCGTACTTTTTCGCGCCCCAGTTGAATCCGCATACCGGCTGGAAACCCTGTCCGAAACCAAGTATGACCGCCATTGCGCACTGCATGACACGTGCCACAACGGCAAAGGCCGCAATGGTCGATGCCTCATGCCCCTGCACAGCATAGATGGCGGCAGCCCAGTTCAGGCAAACCGATGATATGCTTGAAAGTGACTGGCGCATAAGCGAAGGCAGTCCGCCTGCAGCAACTTCACGGTACCGTTCGCGCGTTGGCGAAAAGTTGCCTATTTTAATGTGCACATTGCCGTCAAACGTTGTAACCCACAACAGCAGCAGCCATGACACGAACTGGCTTATCAGGGTGGCCAGAGAAGCGCCTGACACCCCCATCCCGACCTTGCAGATGAAAATCCAGTCAAGCAGAATGTTCAGAAGCGCACCGCTTACAAGACCTATCATTGCCAGATTGGCATTGCCCTGAAGCCTCAACTGGTTGTTCAGGGCCATCTGACTTATTAGGAACGGAGCGGCTATAAGCAGCCATTTCAGGTATGCGTTGGAATATGGAATGACATCGGGTGTGGCACCAAGCAGCCTTGAAAAGGGTGTCAGGAATGAAAGCCCGATAACCATTATTGCCAGTCCGAAAAGGAATGCGGTAAGGAAACCGGTTGCCGCCATCTTTTCAGCGCCTTCGGTGTCCTGCGCGCCCAAAGCCCTGGAAATGTAATTGCCTGAACCTGACCCGAAGAAGAATCCTATTGCCTGAATAAGTGCCTGGAAAGCAAACGCCATACCTACGGCGGCGGTCGATTCGGTATTTATATGACCCACAAAGAACGAATCGGCCATATTGTACAGCGCTGACACGCACATGCTGATTATGGTAGGCACGGCAAGAGTGAGCACCAGTCTGTTGATTGGCGTCTCAGTCATGCGCAGGTAGCGTTCCTTCTGCTTGACTATGTCATCATGCGTGTAGATTATCATCTGTACATGTATATTTTTTCAGGATCAAGAGACATTACGTATGAATAATGTGCATCCGCCTGGGCACGGGCAAAATCTTCAAATACCGCCAGCGGCTTGTCCAGAAGTCCGTCTGACGTACGTGCATCGGACTTTAGGAGTGAACACATTACGGCATAGGCGGCAGTCTCCACAAGACGGCGGCCGCAGAAATCGGTGAACTCCTGATTCCTGATTTCATTTACCCTTGCGGTCATGGCCTCAAGTTTTCCGACCAGGTCCGATGAGGGGTCAATGTCACGGACAAACTGCGCGTAAGTGCCGGCCGTCACGTAACGCAGCGCGGCAACCACCTGCAGCTGGGTGGTACCTTCATAGATTGACGTAATGCGGCTGTCACGGTAAATGCGCTCACATGCATAGTCGCGCATGAATCCCGAACCGCCGTGAATCTGAATGGCGTCATAGGCGCTCTGGTTGGCAAACTCACTGGTCATGCCTTTGGCAAGAGGCGTCAGAGCATCGGCCAGGCGGCTGTATTTCCTGCTTTCCGCACGTTCTTCCTGAGTCAGTGCACGCGTTTTTGCAATCTGGTCAAGGGACTTGTAAATGTCAACATAACGGGCAGTCTCATAAAGCAGTGAACGGGAAGCCTCAAGTTTGGCCTTCATAACGGCAAGCATCTGATATACTGCCGGGAATTCAGAGATGGCATGCCCGAACTGGCAGCGTTCTGCGGCATAAGCCACAGCCTCATGCCAGGCGGCATCCTGCAGTCCGACACTTTGTGTGGCAATACCCAGGCGGGCACCGTTCATGAGTGACATTACGTATTTTATGAGACCAAGACGGCGGCTTCCGCAAAGTTCAGCCCTGGCATTGTCAAATACCAGTTCACAGGTTGGAGAACCGTGAATTCCCATCTTGTCCTCAATGCGGCGCACACTTGCGCCACCGTCACGTCTGTCGTAGATGAACAGTGACAGGCCGCGGCCGTCATGCGTCCCCTCCTCACTGCGGGCCAGCACCAGATGTATGTCACTGTCACCGTTCGTGATGAAGCGCTTCACGCCGTTCAGACGCCAGCATCCGTTCTCAACATCTTCAGTGGCCTTGAGCATGACGCTCTGAAGATCACTGCCGGCATCAGGCTCAGTCAGATCCATGGACATTGAAGCGCCCTGACAGACCATTGTCAGGAACTTTTCCTTCTGCTCCTCTGTGCCGTATTCGCATATTGTATCGGCGCATGACTGCAGGCCCCAGACGTTCTGGAACGATGCGTCAGCGCGTGAAATCATTTCCGATACGGCGCAGAACACCGTGACAGGCATGTTCAGACCACCATACTGCCGCGGCAGGCCCACACCTGACAGTCCGGCCTGATGCATAACCTTCAGGTTTCGGGCCGTACCTTCCGAATAGCTGACGCGTCCGTCTGCGCAATGCGACCCTTCGCGGTCAACGGATTCAGCCCCGGGGGCTATCACGTCTTCACAGATGCCTGAGACAAGTTCAAGGACACGGTCATAACTGTCCATGGCATCGGCAAAGTCCGATGGTGCATAATCATACAATTCCGCATCGGAATACCCGTTCTCCTTCAGCTGCACAATGCGCTCCATCAGCCGGCTGTGAATGCGCATGCTTATTTCCTTGCTGTATCTGTTCATTTTGACAATTCCTTGTAGTGACTGATCAGTTTTGGAACCACATCCTGCGCGCGGCCGGTAATCACGTAGTCGGCAATTGCGTTGATGGGCGCATCGGGATCAGTGTTGACTGACATTATCAGACTGCTTTCACGCATGCCTGCAATATGCTGTATCTGGCCCGATATTCCGCAGGCAATGTACAGCTTGGGGCGCACTGTCAGACCGGTCTGGCCAATCTGGCGGTCATGGTCCGCAAAGCCGGCATCGACTGCGGCACGGCTGGCGCCTACCTGGGCATGCAGCACATCGGCCAGTTCATACAGCAGCTGGAAATTCTCACGGCTGCCCATTCCGTAACCGCCAGCCACAACTATGCTGGCGCTGTCCAGATGGTGTGAGGGTTTCTGCATGTGGCGCTCTATTACGGTCACTGCCAGGTCAGCCTGGCTGACGTAATCGGCCACCTTATGCTTAACGAACTCACCCTTATAGTCTGCCTTGAGTATCTCATTCTTCATCACGCCCTGACGTACGGTTGCCATCTGGGGACGGTGGTCAGGGTTGACGATGGTGGCTATGATATTGCCGCCGAATGCGGGACGTATCTGGTAGAGCAGGTTCTCATAAACCTGACCGGTCTTCTTGTCCTCATACTCACCTATCTCAAGGTTAGTGCAGTCAGCAGTAAGTCCGCTACCCAGGGCCGATGATACACGCGGGCCCAGGTCACGGCCTATGACCGTTGCGCCCATGAGGGCAATCTGAGGCTGCTCCTCCTGGAACAACTTGACCAGTATTGCTGAATGGGGTGCTGTGGTGTAGGGTGCAAGAGCCTTGTCATCAAACACATGCAGTACATCCACTCCGTAAGGGAGTATCTGCTTGTCTATGCTGTCCAGACCGCTGCCTATGGCTATTGCCTCAAGCTTTACGCCCAACTGGTTGGCAAGTGAACGTCCCTTGGTGAGCAGTTCCTGACTGACGGGAGCCACCTGGACTCCTTCCAGTTCGCAATATACGAATATGCTGTTCATGGCTTATCCTATTATATGGTTTGTAGCCAGTTCCTCAATCAGAGCGGCTATCTCCTTTTCATCGGCACCATAGCGCTTGCTCTCCTTGGCCTGGAATACAATGTTCTCTATCTTCTTTACCTTAGTGGGTGAACCTGACAGTCCGCACTTGGCGGGATCGGCGTTTACATCGGCCACGGTCCATGCGGGAACATCGTAGTTCTTGCGGCCCATGAGCAGGCGAGCGTTGCGGGGGCGACAAGGGGCGGCGCTTCCGTTCACTGTGAGCAGGCAGGGCAGCGGAGCCTTTACGGTCTCCACACCGCCGGTGATGACGCGCTTTACGGTTACGGACTTGCTGTCCATGTCAAGGATCTCCTCAACGTAGGTTATCTGGTTCAAACCCAGTTTCTCGGCCACCTGAGGACCTACCTGGGCGGTATCACCATCAATAGCCTGACGGCCACCTATTATAATATCGAACTTGCCTTTCTTGCGGATTGCGGTTGACAGGGCGTATGATGTGGCCAGGGTATCGGCTCCGGCAAACAGGCGGTCGGTCAGCAGATAACCTCCGTCGGCACCGCGATATACACCCTCCATCACTATCTCTTTTGCTCTCTCAGGACCCATTGTGAGCATTGTCACTGTGCTACCGGGAAAGCGGTCCTTGATGGCAAGGGCCTGCTCCAGTGCATTTAGGTCCTCCGGGTTGAACACTGCCGGAAGTGCTGCACGGTTAATGGTGCCGTCGGCATTCATGGCGTCCTTACCCACCTGACGGGTATCGGGCACCTGCTTTGCCAAAACTATTATGTTGAACTTATCCATAGGGGTAGCAAAGATACGGATAAAGCGGCTCACCCGAAAACTAGTGGGGGTATTTTCGGCTCAGCGGGACTTTAGTGGTGGATACTGTTTCTGCGCCGAGATTCCAACCGTTCAAGCGTGATGTGC